>NCET01000309.1 GCA_002280815.1 Flavobacteriales bacterium 32-34-25
TCATAATGACTTTGCTTACCCTCTCGGGAAGCATAAACTTCCTGTTCCTTGTGCTCCATACACTCTTGGTTTGTGTATAGCTATTTCAGGACAAGACACTTTAATATTGTGGTAAAAAGTGCTTGTTTTGATAGCAATTGCATCAAAACGCATTAATTGTTTTTTTTGACAAAACAAGTTCGATTTGGTACAAAATGATTGTTTTCATCCTTTTTATACTTAATGAGCTAATACGCAGTTTTTGAGCTATATCGCACCAATGTTTTGATTATCAAAATATTCTATTTTACTTTCGATACTTATTAATCTATAAATAATATTATTATGGGTAAATTAAGTAGTTTTATTAAGTTAGAAGGTACTCTGGATGGCTTGACTTTTTACAAGGCTCAAGGAGGGTACATGGTAAGAACCAAGGGAGGCGTAACTAAAAAAAGGATTATGAGTGATCCTGCTTTTGCCAGAACTAGGGAAAACATCAGCGAATTTAGTTTGAATGCTAAGTCTGGTAAATTGATTCGAGATTCTATTGGAATCTTGCTCAATCGTGCGAAAGACCCCAAGCTATCAAGTAGAATGTTGCAATTGATGAATGAAATTAAGGACTTTGACAGTACGTCAAAAAGAGGGAAACGAAAGGTGGCTATTGGCTTAAATACGCCTGAAGGCAAAGCCCTTTTGAAAGGTTTTGATTTTAATGGTAAAGCTAGTTTAGCTACTGTATTGCATGCGCCATACACGCTAGACACTGCAACCGGGGTGATTACTATTGCCGATTTTGTTACTGAGCAGCAACTTCTTTTTCCTGAAGGAGCTACACATGTCAATTTGCGTGCTGGTATGGTTCATTTGGATTTTGGAACTGGACTCTTTGAGAACAGCTTTAGTCCTGAGAATATCATTCCGTTAGACAATACCGTTACTACTGTAGTGCTTACTCCTACTAGTGTCCCTAGTGGTAGTGGTTTTCAATTGTATTTGTTGCTGATTGAATTTTATCAAGAAGTCAATGGTACTCAATACCCACTACATAGTGGGAATTATAATGTACTCAACTTGGTTGATATTATTTAAGTTTGTTCATTTTAATTGGAAAGCTCGCTTAACGGCGGGCTTTTTTGTTTTGATTGTAACGCAAAGGCTCGCAAAGAGACTCAAAGGTTCGCTAAGTTTTTTTAAATAGCCACGGATTTTACTGATGTTACAGATGAAAACAGATTTTTTATTTGTTTTGATTGTAACGCAAAGGCTCGCAGAGAGACTCAAAGATTCGCTAAGTTTTTTTTAAATAGCCACGGATTTTACTGATGTTACAGATGAAAACGGATTTTTTATTTGTTTTGATTGTAACGCAAAGATTCGCAGAGAGACTCAAAGATTCGCTAAGTTTTTTTATTACCCACGAAATATAAAAATAATTAAGTCTCTAATTTCTTTTTCTTTCCCCTGCCCCTAAAGGGGAAAAAGAAAGGGAACGTTTGGTGGTTACTAGAATTAGGAGTGTTTAAAATTGTACATAACAGAACATGCTGTTATAAAAGATGAAAACGGATTTTTTATTTGTTTTGATTGTAACTCAAAAATTCGCAAAAAGACTCAAAGGTTTACTGTTTTTTTTTTAAATAGCCCACGAAATATAAAAATAATCAAATCTCTAATTTCTTTTTCTTTCCCCTAGCCCTAAAGGGGAAAAAGAAAATGAACGTTTGGTGCTTACAAGAATTAGGAGTGTTTAAAATTGTACATAACAGATCATAGTGTTATAAAAGATGAAAACGGATTTTTTATTTGTTTTGATTGTAACGTAAAGGTTCGCAGAGAGACTCAAAGAGTCGCTATTTTTTTTTTAAATAGCCCACGACGGATTCTACTGATGTTACAGATGAAAACTGTTTATTGATTTTTTAACATTTATTCATGTAACTAAAAAACGACAATTAAATTTTATCTTTTCAGTTGATAGAACTCATTTAATAACTCAGCTGGCTTTCTTTCTACAGCATCTTTTTTAAATGTAAAAGCATAACCTTTAGGCATAGATACCGTACGTCTATTTAATGCGGGTTTCTTTTTATCCAAATATTTCATCCAACCCAACATCAATCGTGATACAAACAACCAAGTACTTCTAACTAATCTGCGAGAACTAATATTAATTAAATAGTTTGATAAGGTAACCGCAACAATTGAAGCATTTCCCTCAGTAATTTCAACATCTACAACCTCACATTTTTCAAATAAACTTCGCATACCTGTAAAAGTAAATCTAAAAAAATCATAGGGTTCAGAATGATATGGAAAATTCTGCGGGGCTTCTATCTGGAGTAATCCTCCAACTTTTGTGACTCTTTGCAATTCTTGACAAAATTTCCAAGGATTAATAGTATGTTCAATCACCTGTGCAGCCAAAACCATATCAAAACAGTTATCTACAAAAGGAATAAAATGACCATCAAAAACGTAATCTGGTTTGAATTGATTATGAACATCAGAAGTTATAACCTCACAATGTGGAAATTTATTTTTATAATAAGTAATCTTTTCACCTGCTCCAATAATCAATATTTTACTTCCATTAGCTAAAACTTTTGATAATCCATCATATCTCTTCTCAATATTGAAATCTTCACAAAGAGAAGGAAGTAATTTTCTTCGAATAAAATTTTTAATATTAGAAGTATCCAGATACTCACTGTCTTGTGTCGTTTTTTTAGCATTAACAATGTCGTCCTCATTAAATATTGAATTAATGCTAAACAATATAGGAGTTCCATCTAAAACAACTAATTTTGATTTATCTTCAAATAAAAAATATTTATCAGTTATTGAAACCAACCTAGAATGAGTATCTGGATGAATAATATATTCCTGCATAATAAACGATAAATTATTTATTTAATATTTGAAACCAACCTACTGTTCTACCTAGAGCTTCAGTAAAAGCTTCTTTTCTCCTAGTAGTGGTAAATATATTGCTAAATCGAATCAATGTCAATAATAATGTAATAGAATGCCATTTAAATTTATCCTTAGAAATAGGATTCGGATTTTTAACTCTCCAAACATAAAAGCCGTTTTTAACAACCATTTTTCCATATTCGTATTGATTAGGTCTTCCAGAAGCTTCATGAAAATGTTTTAATTTTGCTGCAGTATTCAGATACAACTTTCCCTTTTGAGCTAATCTCAATGAAAAATCAGTATCTTCAAACAAACCATAACCTTCGAAATAAGTTGAAAACTGCAGCATTTTAAATACTGATTTCCGAAATGATGAAACACCTCCCATCAACATTTCGACTTCATACACTTTATTTGTTGGAGGTAAAAAACTCACGCTTCGACCATGAGAAAATAGTGGGGATACACCCGGAGAACAATCACTATCCAAACCTAACTTTTTACGCATCACAAATCGGGAACCATCCTTTCTTTTCCAACCATCAAAATAAAAATCAGTTGATTTTAATTGATATTCATCACCTACAAACTCCCAATGAATCTCATTTTTAATATAACCGCCAACTCCCAAGGCTTCAGGATAAATTCGATAAGTTTCCAGTAAGTTTTCAAAATAATCCGTTTCTAATACCGTATCGTCATCTAAAAAACAAACTACTTCAGAAGACTCGTCAACTTTTGCTATTCCAAAATTGCGTTGTTTGGTTAGTCCTCGATTTTCAGCTGTGACTGCAAAATATTTTAAATTTAGAAATGA
>NCET01000310.1 GCA_002280815.1 Flavobacteriales bacterium 32-34-25
GAAAGAACAACAACCATGGACTCCTATGACCGTGCCAAGGAAGTTTTTCACGAACTAAAAATGGATGAAACCGAATTAAAAAATGGTGTTTTAATCTATCTGGCAGTAGACGATCATCATTTTGTAATATGTGGAGACAAAGGAATCAACGATGTTGTGGATGCCGATTTTTGGAATTGTACTCGAGATGCTATGGTAGCTCAATTCAAACAGCACCAATTCAAACAAGGACTTGTTGACGGAATTTTAAGAGCCGGTGAACAACTCAAAAAATATTTTCCTTGGCAAGAAGGTGACAGCAACGAATTATCTAACGAAATATCAAAAGGATAACTAATGAAAATTCCAACACAGAAAAAATCAAATTCCAAAGGAATTTTTCAATTTGCATTCTTACTAATTGTCCTTTTTTCCAGCAATTGCATCTTTTCCCAATTTACAATTCCCGAAAAACCCAGTTTACAAACCTCAGTTTATGATTATGCCAATCTTTTTAATGCGAATGAAAAAACGCAATTAGAAGAAAAACTCATTCGCTATTCTGACACTACAACAACACAAATTGTAGTCATCACAGTAGAAAGTTTAAAAGGCGAAGACGTGAGTTTACTCGCAACAAAATGGGGACATACCTGGGGAGTGGGTGGAACAGCCAAAGACGATAACGGTGTTATTATTCTTATCTCTAAAAACGATAGAAAAATTGCCATTAATCCCGGTTACGGTTTAGAAGATCGACTGACCGCTGGAATTGGTGGAGAAATTATTCGAAATATTATTCTTCCTGAATTTAAAGCGGGTAGCTATTACAACGGAATCAACAAAGGTACTGATGCCTTATTTGATGTTTTTAAAGGCAAATACAAAGGCACTCGAAAACAAGCCAAACAAGAACAGGATTTCCCTTTTCTTCCTTTTATCATCATTGTTGTTTTTATAATTATTCTTGCTTCTAGAAATAAAGGTGGTGGCAGTGGAAACTCAGGAAATAACGGTGGCGGTGGTCCAAGCTTATTAGATGTAATCATCTTGAGCAACCTTGGTCGTGGAAGCGGTGGAGGTTTTGGAGGAGGCTTTGGTGGTGGTTCTTCTGGCGGCGGATTTGGCGGAGGCGGTTTCGGTGGTGGCTTCGGCGGCGGAGGTTTCTCTGGCGGTGGCTCTAGCGGAAGTTGGTAAAACTAATTGCATTCGAAAATATATCAAAAACAAACAAAAAATCATTCAAGTTGCGAATGATTTTTTGTTTTTAAAACACTTGACTCATCTATAAAATTATTTATCTTTATCCCTTATTTTAGCTGAAACACACCAACTAACACAATATGCTTTCACACAAAACCAAATATGCCCTTAATTTTTAGAGCAAATATTATTGGATCTAAAACGTGGTCATTTAGTGGGAAGTAAGCAAGGAAAATTTGGTGGTTACTACCTTTTAAAATCTGGAAATGAAATTACTTTAGCCGATATTCATCGATTATTTGATGGTGCTATTGCATTATTACCTTGTGCTTCACTTAATTTTTATGAGCGTTGTTCAGACTGTGTTAGTGAGGCTGAATGCTCGCTAAGACACGGTTTAATAGCTATTAGAGAAGAAACTTTAAAAGCAATGCAAGGTATTACGATAGCTTCACTAATTAAAAAATAAAAAAATATTTTTATAATTCTACTACTTTTATAGAATTAATTATATATTTGCATCAGAATTGAACGCTTTATTTATTAAACAAAATTTAAACGTATGAAAACGTATCGAACAAAATTTATTTTTTCGGAAGATCATTCAAAAGAAAGTAAAACTCAAATTAGAAAAACGACTATTGAGTCAATGATGTGTATGTGCTAGTTAAAAAAATTTCTTTTTAAATTCGACTAATTACATATAACATACATATAAAATAAACAATGAAAACAATTTACATAAAATCAATCACATTAATCGCTTTTTTACTTACATATACGGTCTCTCAAGCCCAAAACACGTTAAAAGGAAGCGTAAAAAACAGTCTAAACGAATCTTTAGCTGGAGCCAATATTTTATTAAAAGGTACTAAATACAACACAACAACTGATGCTAACGGAAACTTTTCTATTGATACAAAAGAAAAAACTTCATCTTCTCTTCTAGTACAATATGTAGGTTACAAAACCCAAGAAATAGCTATCAACGAATCAACAACAGATTCATTACAAATTCAACTTACAGAAGAAAACGAACTAATTGAAGTGGTAATTTCCTCTCGAAGAAGAATTGAAAAAGCACAAAACGTTCCTATTCCAATCTCAGTAGTGAGTGGAAAACAAGCCGAACAGGCAGGTGCTTTTAATGTAAACCGAATTAAAGAACTAATTCCATCAGTACAATTGTATTCTTCTAATCCCAGAAATACCGGAATTAACATTCGTAGTTTGGGTTCTCCGTTTGGACTTACTAATGATGGAATCGATCCTGGTGTTGGTTTCTATGTTGACGGGGTTTATTATGCTCGTCCTGCAGCTACTACTTTAGATTTTATTGATGTTAGTCAAATCGAAGTTCTACGTGGTCCACAAGGAACATTATTTGGAAAAAACACCACTGCAGGAGCTTTTAATATTACTACTCGCAAACCGAGTTTTACTCCAAGTGCTGATTTTGAAGTTAGTTATGGCAATTACGCTTTCTTACAAGCCAAAGCCTCAATTACAGGAGCGTTGAGCAAAAAAATTGCAGGACGTATTTCTTTCTCTGGAACTCAACGTGATGGTTTAATTGATAATGTAGCAACAGGAAGAGCAACTAACACCCTGAACAATCAAGGAATTAGAGGACAATTGCTTTATGTTCCTTCAGAGAATACTCATATTACACTAGCAGCCGATATCACAACGCAACGTCCTGATGGATATGCTCAGGTTGTTGCAGGTGTAGCCCCAACTCAAAGAGCCGCTTACCGCCAATTTGATGCTATCATTGCCGATTTAAATTATACACTTCCAAGCTTGAATGCCTTTGACCGTAAAATTGACCACGATACTCCTTGGCGTTCTGGACAGGATTTAGGAGGAGCATCTTTAAATATTGACACCAAAATTGGAGAAGGAACACTTACTTCAACAACAGCATGGCGTTTTTGGAACTGGGACCCATCAAATGACAGAGATTTTACAGGTTTGCAGGTATTGGCAAAATCACAAAATCCATCAAGACAAACTCAATTCACTCAGGAATTACGATATGCGGGACAAATCTCATCTAAACTAAGTGGTGTTGGAGGTATATTTTTCATTGACCAAACCTCAACAACCAATGGTACCGAAGAATCAGGAAGTGCTCAATGGCGTTTTTCTCAAAGTACCACTAGCTCAAAATGGGCAACTCCAGGCCTTTTTGAAGGCTACGGAATACGAACAAATGCCAGCATTCATGCCATTAGTGCAGCTGTATTTGGTCAATTGGATTGGGAAATAACAGAAGGCTTGCACCTTTTACCTGGTTTACGCTACAATTATGATAAAAAAGATGCTGATTACGATCGTACAACTTATGGAGGTTTACAAACCAACGACCCTGATCTTATTGCCCTTAAAAAATTAGTATATACTGATCAAAACTTTTCAAAAGGTACTGATGCTACTGACTTTTCAGGAAACTTAACGCTATCGTATAAAGCATCCGACAAAATCAATGCCTATGCAACCTATGCTAAAAGTTACAAACCGGTTGGGGTTAACGTAGCTGGACTTCCTACCGTTAATGGGCAAGCCGCTCTTGATCTTGCAGTAATCAAACCTGAAAAAGTAAATCATTACGAGGCTGGTGTAAAAACATCTCCTTTTAACAATGCTATATTAAACGTAACTTTCTTTAATACTGACATTACCGATTATCAAACTAATGTTCAAGCGGCTGAACTAGGTGTGAACCGTGGCTATCTTGCCAATGCTGATAAAGTACGTGTAAGAGGCGCTGAACTAGATGCTAGTTTTGTAGTCAACGAACACTTTAGTTTCAATGGAGCGGTAACATACACCGATGGAAAGTATATTAAATTTACCAATGCACCACTACCTTTAGAAGAAACTGGAAAAACTGTCGATGGAGTTCAACTAGCCTATAAAGATGTTTCTGGAACGAGCTTACCAGGAGTTTCAAAATGGGCAGGAAGCCTAGGTGGCGAATACACTAAATCAGCAAAATTCTTTGGAAATTTAGGTAAATTCTTTGTGGGAATTGATTCTTACGCTCGTTCTGAGTTCTCGTCTAGTCCATCGGCTTCCAAATATTTAGTGGTTGACGGTTACGCAATCTTTAATGGTCGTTTCGGGTTTAGAGCCTCCGAAGGATTGTCTATCAACTTCTGGGCACGTAATATTTTAGACAAAGATTATTTCGAACAATTATTGCCTGCTGGAGGAAATGCAGGACACTATGCCGGAGTTTTAGGAGACCAAAGAACTTATGGAATTACTTTGAAATACACATTGTAAAACTGTTCAAACCCTAAAAAAATGAAGAAATCTTAAACTAGATATTTTCAAAATCATAAAACAAGCGATTGTTGAATAGCAGAAATTCTATTCTCAATCGCTTGTTTGTTTTTTGTCTTTATTCGAAATAATAGTTCCTTTTTTATCGAATAATATTCCGGTATTCTACCCTTCGAATTGGTCTTTAAAAAACCTTCTCAATTCACAAAACAGAGTCAGTCTTCGCACACTTTAAAACACCAGAATATCTTACAACTTTAATCACTTCTATTTACCTAAAGCATAAAGAAAACTTTCTTTAATCCATTTTATTTTTAGAAGTAAACTATTTAAAATTGAAACAATAAAAAACAATTCAAAAAAACAACTAATACTCTGACAACTGAGCTTAACAGGATTTTTTTATAATT
>NCET01000589.1 GCA_002280815.1 Flavobacteriales bacterium 32-34-25
AATTTTATATATTTATGCAAATTTTATATACATGGAAGTTATTAGTTGTCCAAAATGTCAAAATGACAAAATTGTAAAAAGCGGCATAGTCAACGAGAATCAAAGATACTTATGCAAAAATTGCAACTACTTTTTTACCGTAAATAAGATAGGAAAAAAGATTGACGATTACTATGTAACTAAGGCATTGCAATTATACCTGGAAGGATTGAGCTATAGAGAAATTGAACGCATCATTGGTGTTTCACATGTAAGCATCAGTAATTGGATAAAATCGTTCAATATAAAAAAACCAGCCAACACCAACTACCACCCTACTTATAAAATACTAAATCATTTAGAATTAATAGAATACATTAAAACCAAAGAAAACATTTCGGGAGCAGGAATGATTATCACTGAACTTGGAGATAAATTTATGCTGATAAAATGGGAACGGTTTAAAAAATAACTATACCCTTTACAACTATATATACCTTATTTTTTTTTTCAAACAAAAAATCTGAATTTGCTACTCTATTAAACCTCAATTAACCTTAATTTTTTTAAACCAAAATGGAACAAATTTTAAAAGACACTACCGCCAATCCAGCACCACTAGGACTTTTTGGCTTCGGAATGACAACTATGTTATTAAATATTCACAATGCATGTTATTAAATATTCACAATGCCGGATTCTTTGAACTTAATTCAATGATTATGGGAATGGGAATATTTTTTGGAGGAACACAGCAAGTTATTGCCGGAATTATGGAATGGAAAAAAGGAAATGGTTTTGCCATGGCAGCGTTTACTTCTTATGGTTTCTTCTGGATTTCTCTTGTGACTTTATGGCTGCTTCCTTTAATAGGAGTTACAAAACCTGACGGTGCTTCAATGGGATGTTATTTAGGAATTTGGGGATTATTCACACTGGCATTTTTCATAGGAACATTAAACGGAAACACTGTTGGAAAACTTATTTTTGGTTCACTTGTAATTCTGTTTGCTTTATTATCAGCTGCTAGTTTTACTGGAAGCGAGCAAATTCATACCATTGCGGGTTACGAAGGAATTTTATGTGGATTTTTTGCTTTTTATGAAGCAGCTGCAATTGTAATTAATGAAAAATTAGGCCGACAAGTATTGCCTTTATAAAACAAACAATCATCAAATAACATACAATAGCTTTATTCATTTAAGGCTATTGTATTTTTCATTTCAATGAAAAAAAGACATGAACAAAAATTAATTATCCTCTCAATGCTGATGATTTTAGCATTGAATATTCCGCTTATTTTATTATTTGATAGTTCAAAACCCTTGTTTGGTTTCCCAATTATCTACATCTACCTCTTTTCGGCTTGGTTATTTTCTTGATAGTTCAAAACCCTTGTTTGGTTTCCCAATTATCTACATCTACCTCTTTTCGGCTTGGTTATTTTCGATTGGCACAACCTACTTAATTGTAAAAAGATATTATGAGTAGTCTGGGCCTTTTTATAATTTTAGCCATTTATGTCGTAATGCTTTTTTACATTGCGCATTGGTCCGAAAAAAGAAGCCATTCTAAATGGACCAACAATCCTTACATCTATTCTTTTTCACTTGCTGTTTACTGCACGGCATGGACTTACTACGGAAGTATTGGTCTAGCAGCAAACACTGGATTAGATTATTTACCTATTTATTTAGGCCCAATTATCATTATTCCTACTTGGATTATTATTCTTAAAAGAATTATACGAATATCCAGAGTCAATAAAATAACTAGTATTGCCGATTTTATTTCGCTGCGTTATGGCAACAGCCGTTCATTAGGAGCTGTAGTTACTTTAATCTCCATTTTTGGGATTGTACCTTACATTGCTTTGCAACTTAAAGCCATCTCCGATACTTTTCATATTGTAACAAAAACACAGGCCAGTTCTAAT
>NCET01000311.1 GCA_002280815.1 Flavobacteriales bacterium 32-34-25
AAACAAAATGCTTTTACGTTATATCCTAATTCTGCTAAAGTAGCAGCTGCAGAACCTCCAGCTAATCCTGTTCCAACAACAATAATATCTAAATTACGTTTGTTAGCAGGGTTTACTAAATTAATATGATCTTTATAATTTGTCCATTTGTCCGCAATTGGACCATGTGGAATTTTTGAATCTAATGCCATTATAATTGAATATTAATGATTGAAATGATGAAATAATGCAATAAATACGAATCCTAAAGGAACGATTACAGAAAACCATAATCCGAAATTCTTCATTCCTTTTGTGTATTTATTATTTTGTCCTACTGATTGAAAAGAAGAACTAAATCCGTGACGTAAGTGCAAAGACAATAACACAAATGACAAACTGTATAAACCAGTACGCACAGGGTCAACGAATTTTTCAGCTAATTCATGAAAATAACGAGTTTCATCAGCTGGTCTAAACTCTACATACTTGTAAACCATTTCTGGAACCCAGAAATCATAAAAGTGTAAAACTAAGAAAGCTAAAATTACTGAACCTGAAATAATCATGTTACGAGACGCCCAACTTGCATTGGCAGCACCATTATAACTTGCATAATTAATAGGTCTAGCTTTTTTGTTTTGAATATCCAATACAAATCCCATGATAAAGTGAAAAATAACACCTACAATAAGAATTGGTTGAATAACAAACTGAATCAAAGGATTTGTTCCCATAAAATGAGAAATCGCATTGAATACATCGGCACTAATTACCGAAGTCATATTGATTAAAAAATGCTGCGCTAGAAACAACATCAAAAAAAGTCCTGAAAGTGCCATAGCTACTTTTTTTGCTATTGACGATTTCAATAATCCAGATTTTGCCATAATATTTTAGAATATAATTTAAAAAGTACACAAAAATAGAGTAATTAGTAACGAACTACAACCTTTTCGTTCTTATTTAGAAACGTTATAAAAGTTTTTAGCAAAAACGGCTTTTTACATGTACAAAAAACATTTTAAATATCTGATTTACAAATTATTAAATAAAATAAAATCGTAAAAAACAGCAAAAACACCTCTAAAAACAAATTAATTATTAGCATTCAAAAGCCTAAAAAATATACATTTAATAATTTTTAGAATAAAATGCTTTTAAATCAACAAAAAACACAAAAACAGACTATTTTGTGTAGTTAAAGAAACAGCAATTCCAAAGCGGCATTTTATCTTTGTGAATTCAAAAAAAAATGAAAATGAAAACAGGAATTGACGCAATATCATTTGACGTAGCCAAGCTACATTTACCTATAAAAACATTGGCTGAAGCCAGAAACATAGAACCCGAAAAACTGGAAAAAGGCTTAGGATTAATTAAAATGACTTTGCCAGACACACATCAAGATAGTGTAGTTTTTGCTGCAAATGCTTTGACTAAATTGATTCAAAACAACCAAATTAATTTAAACGAAATTGCACGTATTTATGTGGGAACCGAAAGCGGTATTGACAACGCAAAACCTATTGGTTCATTTCTAGTTGATTTGATGGAACAAAAATTTGGAGAAAACACTTTAGCCGAATGCGATGTTGTCGATTTTACTTTTGCCTGCATTGGCGGTGTCGACGCGATGCAAAATTGCCTTGATTTCATTCGATTAAATCCAGACAAAAAAGCAATTGTTGTAACTACTGATATTGCCAAATACGATTTAAATTCAACTGGCGAATACACTCAAGGTGCTGGAGCAACAGCCATGTTAATTACCACAAACCCAAGAATTATTGCGTTTGAAAATCATTGGGCAACCAATACCAAAGGAGTTTTCGATTTTTTCAAACCTCACAGAACCCTTTCAAAAGAAGCCATAATCGGAAACACCAACAACGAATCCTGGTTTGATAATTTAGAAGCCGAAATTGAAATCCACAAAGACCAACCCGTTTTTGACGGACAATATTCGAATCAATGTTACATGGACAGAACCAGAAATGCTTATTTCTCGTTCAAGAAATTAAAACAAACTTCAAACACTTTATACCAAAGCTGGAACAGCATCATCATGCACCTGCCTTATTCGTTTCAAGGTCGCAGAATGTTATCTGAAATTTATGCTTTGGATGCAGAAAATTCAATTATTACAGGTGAAGAAAATCCTGCAGAATACCAAAACAAGCTAAAAGAAACCAGCAAAACTCCGGAATACAAAAACTTTGTAGAAGAGAAATTAATGCCTGCCGAATTAGCTTCTTCGCTAATTGGAAATTTATACACAGGTGAGAAATTAATGCCTGCCGAATTAGCTTCTTCGCTAATTGGAAATTTATACACAGGTTCTATTTTCATGGGATTCCTTTCGACTCTGGCACATTTTTATGATTCGAAAAAAGAAATTGCAGGCAATACCTTTGGATTTCTTGCTTACGGAAGTGGTTCGAAATCAAAAGTATTTGAAGGAATTATTCAGAACGAATGGAAATCGGCAATTTCAGATATAAAGCTTTTTGAAACCTTAACTGAAAGTTTCGAAATTGATTTTGATACCTACGAAAAACTCCATAAAAAAGAACAAAAACAAAGCGTTCAAACTCCTAAAAACGAATGGATTTTAGATAGAATCGAAAAAGAGATTCCAAATCTTATTGGTGCGCGTTATTACAAATGGATTGATTAAAAATTAATACCGCAAATTCGCAAATTTCTTTTGCCACGAATTCACTAATCATTTTTTTTTGAATCTTCCGCCAGTGATTATCCGTAACATCAGTACAATCCGTGGGCTATCTTTGTGAACTTTGCGAAAAACCTTTAAAAACTCTGCGGTTAATATTTTTTAACCGCATTTACCTCTTATCATAAACTACGCTATAGTCTTTTTAAACTGGATTGTTTAGATTTGTATTTCAAAACTTTTTCAAATGAAATACCATCAGATTGATCGTCATTTATTTATAAAAAATCGCAGCAAATTTACAGCTCAAATGAAGCTTAAAAGCATTGCGATTTTCAACTCAAACGACATTTATCCCGTTAGCGCCGACAGTACTTTGCCGTTTGCACAACATCGTGATATTTTTTATTTAAGCGGAATTGATCAGGAAGAAAGTATTTTATTGCTGTGCCCGGACGCACCTTACGAACACCAAAAAGAAATGTTGTTCTTAAAGGAAACCAGCGAATTAATTGCAATTTGGGAAGGTGCTAAATTAACTAAAGAAGAAGCCTTTGTTGTTTCGGGAATCAAAACGGTACACTGGTTGCAAGATTTCGAAAAAGTATTGGCAGAATTAATGTCCTATTCCGAAACCATTTACATCAATACAAATGAGCATTATCGTGCTACAATTGAAACCGAAACCCGCGAAGCTCGTTTTGTAAAATGGTGGAAAGAAAAATATCCCGCGCATGCAGTTGCGAAGAGCAATCCTATTTTGCAACGCCTACGTTCGGTAAAAGAAAGCGAAGAATTGGATTTAATCCAAAATGCCTGTAATATTACCGAATTGGGTTTTAGACGCATTCTGGAATTTGTAAAACCGAATGTAATGGAATACGAAATCGAAGCCGAATTCATTCACGAGTTCATTCGCAATCGTTCCAAAGGTTTTGCTTATACGCCAATTATTGCTTCGGGAAACAATGCCAATGTGTTGCATTATATCGAAAACAATAAACAATGCAAAGCAGGCGATTTGATTTTGCTTGACGTTGCTGCCGAATATGCTAATTATTCCAGTGACTTAACCAGAACGATTCCTGTTTCTGGTCGTTATTCCGAAAGACAAAAAGCAGTTTATAATGCCGTTTTAAAAGTAAAAAACGAAGCCACTAAAATGCTGACTCCGGGAACACTCTGGAAACAGTATCAGGCAGAAGTAGGCAAAATCATGTCTTCAGAATTATTAGGCTTGGGACTTTTAGACAAAGCCGATGTGCAAAATGAAAACCCGGAATGGCCGGCATACAAAAAATATTTCATGCACGGCACTTCACACCACATGGGACTCGACACTCACGATTACGGAATTCTGACCGAACCGATGCAAGCCAATATGGTTTTTACCGTAGAACCAGGAATTTACATTCCCGAAGAAGGTTTTGGAATTCGTCTGGAAGACAATGTAGTGATTCAGTCAACAGGAGAGCCTTTTAATTTGATGAAAAATATTCCAATTGAAATTGAGGAAATTGAAACGCTTATGAATTCTTGATTTAGAGAATAGAAAATAGAATAAAACAAAACGGCTCACAATAAATGTAAGCCGTTTTGTTTTATTCTATTTTTAAAATTTTCACCACTTTTTGTATGCTAAAAACTTCCCATCAAGTATAATTTTGATACGATCTCCTTTTGGATTTTCTTCTTTTTCTATATCCATAGTAAAATCAATTGCACTCATGATACCATCACCAGCTTTTTCGTGAATTACTTCTTTTATGGTTTCACCATAGACTAATACAATTTCATAAAGTCTATAAATTAAAGGATCCGTTGGAGGCATAATAGCACTTACTCCCTTTTCAGGAAAAATTTGCAACGCTTTTTCGACATCAGTATCTAAGTTAAGTATTTCACAAATTATTTTAGCTTCATTGGCATCAAAAGTATTTTGTCCCAAAATTGCCGAAGTAGTCCAAACTATATTTCTATTTATAGCCTGAGCAATATACTGATAGGTAATTTGTTTTTGTTGTTTGGCTTCGATTACCATTGCTGTGCAAACTTCTCTATTCATATTAATTAATTTTAAAATTAGACTTATTCATTAAAAATACAAATCGAAGCATAAATCCGCAACAACAAACCTCAATTAAAACCAATAAACACTCAAAAACATATTTTTTATTGCGAAAAATCAATTTTAGCCAAAACCAAAAAAAATCCCTTAACAACTAAACGTCATTAAGGGATTTTAAATTTATTACTTGGTTTTTATTATCCAATTTTTGCGATTTGCACATCCAATGCAAATTTTCCAGTAGCTTCATTTTCATTGATTAACTCGAAAAGTTCTAAAGCTCTACGAGCATTTTTCTCTTCTTCTCTTTGCTCTGAAACATACCACATCATAAAATCTTCAGTAGCATAATCATTTTCTACTCTACATTTTGCAACTACCTTATTCACTGCTTTAGTAACCGCAATTTCATTTTGCAAAGCAATTTCAAAAACCTCTCTAAAAGAAGCAAATTCTTGTTGTACTTCAGGAACAGACGGAGTAATCGCAATTCCTCCCATATCTGTAATATATTTAAACACTTTTAAAAAGTGTTCGCGCTCTTCTTCTGCTTGTTTGTATAAATATTCTGCAGTATTTACAAAACCGTTTCTATCCAACCAAGCTGCCATTGCTAAATATTTGTTAGAAGCATCGCTTTCAATTTTAGCTTGCAGGTTTAATATCTGTTCAATTCCTTCTGTTAACGAAGTATTGGTTCTTAGTAAATCTTTCATAACCTTTAAATTTTATACTACTAAATTATAAAATATAAAGGAATAAGGCTATACGAATGAGAAATTTGTATTTATTCTAAGTAAAATCAAACTAAATTTACGGTTAATACATCGCAAAGCATCGAATGTAAACTCAAGGTAAATTTTGTTCCGTTTAATAATTCTCTAAGTTGAACTATTTCGCAAATAGTAAGCTTACGAGAGAAGTTTCTTTTGGTAGTTTCAATCAATTGTGCATCTGATTGATCGGATAGATCATAAAGCATATTCAAAATATCAACACTATTTACTTTTCTTTGAAAAATCAAAAAATCTTGAATTTTATAAGTAGAAATAGTATCGGCGAAATTAATAATGATGCTATTAGTTACATCACATTGATAACTATAGCCTTTTTCAGTCTCAAACAAAACGTTAGTTGTTAAATCACTTATCTGCTTCATCTTCCTAAAATAATTATGGTGCAAATTTATAGAATTAAAATCGATTTCA
>NCET01000012.1 GCA_002280815.1 Flavobacteriales bacterium 32-34-25
ACCATTAATAATATTGATTATAAATTTTCAGATTATACAATGGTACCTAATATAAATATTAATTATAAAGTTAGTGGGTCATTGATTCTAGAACGTCGATTAAATACCCAGATTCCAGATGAAGACCAATCTATAGAATGGTAATAGTGGAACATAACGATATGGTTGAAAAAGGGAAATAAACCCTGGAAATATTGTGAATTTAAAATCTAAAAACTATGTATTTAAATATAATATACAATAAAAGGAGATTACTTACTCTTTTTTTAATATTTGCTTTTGCAAGTATTGGCTTTTACGGTTGTCAAAGTGATGATAGCGCAGTGACGACAGCTCCGCCCTTTGACTCTTCGAAACCCGTTGAGGTTTCTGGTTTCCTCCCTAAGTCAGGTGGTGCAGGACAACGTCTTGTTATTTACGGAACGAACTTTGGAACAGATCCTGATATAGTTAAGGTCTTCATTGGAGGAAAAGAAGCAACCGTAATTGGTGTAAACGGTGAATCGATTTACTGTCTGGTACCTTCTAAAGCAATTCTTGGTGATATTGAAGTGCGTATAGGGGAAGTGGAGAAACAGGTAATTGCTTATTCGGACACGAAATTTGATTATCAGCGCAAGATGGTGGTATCTACCGTCGTCGGGTACAGAAATTCTCGTGGGGATGAACCCTGGAAGGATGGTAAATTCCTGTCTGCTAACCAAAATGAGATGGCGAGTGGGTTTTGGCAACCATCCATCATGAAGTTTGATCCACAAAATCCGAAACATTTATGGATGGTATTTGATGGTAACAATGGTCTTTATTTAATTAATTTTGCAGATAGCACAGTAACCAAAAAACGCTCGGATTTTGACCGACCACGTAGTGTTGATTTTACGGTTGATGGTAAACACATGATTATTGCGGAAGATCGTGGCGGAGAAAATGATCGCTCAACATACGCATTATCAAGAGATCAAGATTGGCAAGACAGGACGATCCTGACAACATACAAGCAATGTAATGGTGCATCGGTTCATCCGGTGAATGGAGAGCTGTATTTTAACAGTTATGAGAAGGGGCAGTTTTTTCGTTATGATTTAAATAAAGCTTTCACTCCTCCAGGATTTGGAGTTAAAGATTTCGAAACCTTGTTTGTGGTTCAGGATCCAGGATGGGAATATAAGATTTTTATACATCCATCCGGAAATTATGCTTATATAGTTGTTGTTAATCAGCACTACATCCTCCGTATTGATTATAATTGGGAAAAGAAACGATTTAATCAGCCTTATCTGGTATGCGGTCGCCTTGGTTCCGCTGGTTATCAGGACGGAGTTGGCTCTAGTGTCCGCCTGAATAGGCCCTATCAAGGTGTATTCGTAAAAAATAGTGAGTATGTTGCAGCTGGTAAACCAGATAGTTATGACTTTTACTTTACAGAATGGGATAACCACGATATTAGAAAACTGACTCCAGAAGGCAGTGTAACTACATTTGCGGGAAGAGGAAGCTCGAGTATTAATCCTAATCCATGGGGTTATGTAAACGGTGACTTGAGGCAGGAAGCCAGGTTTGACAGACCAACTGGACTTGCTTATGATGAAGCAGAAGGTGCTTTCTATGTAGGAGATTACGCGAATCACCGTATTCGTAAAATAGCTCTTGAGGATGAATGATTCTGAGACCGAGAAAAAATAATAAAAAAGTCAAAATGACTTTATAAAGTTAAAAACGTTCTTGCAAGGAAAGCAAAGAGGCTGTCTTTAGACAGTCTCTTTATTTTGGTAGGGAGATGGAGAAATGAACTTAGAGTTGTGAATAAGAAAACAGCTTAGTTATAGATTCCAACTTATTATTGAATTTTATGTCGATAAGCTTCCTTTGTTTTTTTTGCCAAGCATGATATTGTCTTTCTTTAATTGAATAGAAAAAATACATTTTTAGTAGAAATTAATGTTATCTGTTATTTTTTTTATAAAAAACAAATACTCTTTAAAAAAACATGCAAAAAATAAACAAATATTAAATTTTATTTTTTTTTACTAAACCGATTTAGTATGTTTGTAATGTGTTTAAAACAGGTACCAAAAATAGATATCACAAGGCAACATTCAATCGCTAAAACTGTATCAATTTTTTTCTTTCACGGATTAAAAATAACAGGAAAAACACTGATTATAATTCGGTTGTTAATGTTCAATTTAGTTTGAAGACGTTCATAAATTTCAAAAATCAAATTTTAATATTCAAGTAAAGTTTCAATAATAAATAAAACAAAATGATGAAAAAATATTTATCGGTTTTAGCCATCAGTTTGGCTATGACCAATGGAAGTATTGCACAACAATTAAGAGCGCCAGGATATCCTTTGGTAACACATACACCTTATCAAAGTATCTGGTCTGCAGGAAACGAGCTTAATGGTAGCGCAACACAACACTGGACAGCTTCTGAGCATTCATTAACTGGATTAGTAAAAGTAGATGGTGAACTTTATCGTTTTTTAGGAGAAGAATCAACTGCTTACAAAACAGTTTTGGCTACTACAGATGAAGAAAATTACACTGTAAAATACACAGAGGATTCTCCTTCTGGAAACTGGTTTAACGCCGATTTTAATGATGCTTCTTGGAAATCTGGAAAAGCTCCTTTTTCCGATGATGGATCGAAAGCTAAAACTATCTGGAAATCTAAAAACCTTTGGGTTAGAAGAACTTTCGATCTAAACGATAAAGACTTCAATAAATTATTCTTGAAATTACGTCATGACGATAATGTTCATGTGTATTTGAATGGAGAAAAAATTTACGATGTAAGCGGATGGAAACAGCAGTTTAAGTTTATCGAAATTGAAAAAGCAGTTATTCAAAAACTGAAAAATAAAAACAATGTACTTGCAATTCATATCGAAAATACTGCTGGCGGACAATGGCTTGATGCAGGTTTAGTTACCGAAGATGTTTCTATGAAAAATGTTACGATACATAAAGCTGTACAAACAGACGTAACATTAGAAGCTACAAGTACAAAATACACTTTTGATTGTGGAAAAACTCAATTAAAAGTAACGTTTACTTCTCCTCTTATTTTAGATGATTTAAAATTACTTAGCAGACCGGTTACTTATGTCAATGTAGCGGTAAAATCTAAAGATAATAAAGAGCATAAAGTGCAACTTTATTTAGGAGTTTCAAGTGCTCTTGCAGTAGATTCTCCAGTACAACAAGTTGAAGCATGGAAATATAAGCAAGATAATTTGGCTATTCTAAAAGCAGGGTCTATAGAGCAACCTATCCTTCAAAAGAAAGGTGATGATCTTCGTATTGACTGGGGTTACGCTTATGTTGCAGCATCTTCAAAAAATGTTCAGCAATATATTTCTACTGCAAACAAAGGTTTAGAGCCATTTTATTCTACAAAAGCTGCTTCGACTGTTACAAATCAAAAAGGGCTTAGCTTATTATTAAATACAATTGTTGATTTAGGAACTGTTGGAAGCAAAGGTACTAATCAATTATTTATGTTAGGTTACGACGAATTATTTGCTGTAAATTATTTTGGTACCAACCTAAAACCTTGGTGGAAAAAAGATGGAAGTACTATTGAAAAAGAACTTTCTCAAGCAAATACTGATTACAAAAAGGTAATGCAAAAGTGTGATGCTTTTGATGCGCAATTAAAAGCTGATGCAATAAAAGCAGGAGGACAAAAATATGCAGATTTATGTATTTTGTCTTATAGACAAGCTATTGCTGCACATTCTATTACTCAGGCTCCAAACGGTGATATTTTATTCCTTTCTAAAGAAAACCATAGTAATGGTTCTATCAACACGGTCGATCTTACATATCCTTCGGCGCCATTATTCTTGATTTACAATCCAAAATTAATGCAAGGAATGTTAAACGGGATTTTCTATTACAGCGAAAGTGGTAAATGGAAAAAACCTTTCCCAGCACACGATTTAGGAACTTATCCTATTGCAACTGGACAAACTTATGGTGAAGATATGCCAGTAGAAGAAGGTGGAAATGCAATTATTGTTGTGGCTGCAATTGCACAACAAGAAGGAAATGCAGATTATGCTAAGAAACACTGGGCAACTTTGACAGAATGGGCTGCTTATTTAAGAAAGAGTGGTTTCGATCCAGAAAATCAATTGTCTACAGACGATTTTGCTGGACATTTAGCAAGAAACGCTAATCTTTCGGTTAAAGCGATTGAAGCTTTAGCAGCATACGGAAAATTGGCTGGAATGTTAGGTGATAAAAAAACGGAGCTTGACTATACAAATGCTGCCAAAGAAATGGCGTTAAAATGGATGGAATTGGCAAAAGATAATGATCATTATACTTTGGCTTTTGGAAAACCTGGAACATGGAGTCAGAAATACAACTTGGTTTGGGATACTATTTTAGATCTTAATGTTTTCCCTTCAAGTGTTAGAAAAACAGAGGTTGCTTATTATTTAACAAAACAAAATAAATACGGTTTACCATTAGACAGTCGTGAAAATTATACAAAATCTGACTGGGTATTGTGGACAGCAACTTTAGCAGATAATAAAAAAGATTTTGACGCAATTGTAGATCCAATGTGGAAGTATGCAAACGAAACCAATAGCCGGGTTCCAATAAGCGACTGGCATGAAACATTAGAAGGGAATATGATGAATTTTAAAGCCAGGTCAGTGGTAGCAGGATATTATATGCAATTGTTGAAATGGAAAACATCTCAGAAATAAAAGTAAAATTATAAAAGGATAAAAATAATTTTTCTTAGTATACTCTTAATTCTATAGCAATAAAGGATCTTCTTGATCCGCCTTTTCAATGCTGTAAGTATAATGCAAATAGCACCTATAGCTCAAAAATAATAAGTGAAGTATGAAAAATTATTCTAAAATAGTAATCCTTTCAAGTCTTTTTATTTTGCCAATTCAATTTTTTGCACAAAAAAAAGATCCAAAAACAGTATTCCAGGTATCAGATGCCTGGAGTGCTGCTTATGATGTGAGAGCTGATGCAGCCATTGTTTACGGTATAAATGATGCTGGCGGTAACTTTAAGGAAAGAGCAAAAAGCTGGAAAGATAAAGGTTACACTATTCAGTTTATGACTGGTATAGCCTGGGGGCAATACAAAGATTATTTTAAAGGACAATACGACGGCAAAGAACATTTTGATGAAGGTCAAAAAATGAAAAACGGCGAAATTATCTGGCATGGTCATGATGTTCCTTACACCGTACCAACAGCTGAATATATAAATTATATAAAAGGTTTAACAAAACAGGCGATCGATGCGGGTGTAAAGGCTATTTATCTGGAAGAACCTGAATTTTGGGCCCGTGCAGGTTATAGTGATGCTTTTAAAAGCGAATGGCAAAAATTTTATAACGCTCCTTGGCAAGCGCAAGACGAATCTCCAGAGGCAACTTATTTGTCATCGAAATTGAAGTATAATTTGTATTTCAATGCCTTGAAAGAGGTATTTGAATATGTGCATACGTATAGCAAGAGCATTGGCAAAAAAGTAAAATGTTATGTGCCAACACACTCGTTAATAAACTATGCTTCTTGGGAAATAGTAAGCCCTGAAGCCAGTTTGGCACAATTGCCACATATGGATGGGTACATTGCACAAGTATGGACAGGAACTTCTCGTGAAAGAGTATATTTTAATGGTGATTTTAAAGAAAGAACTTTTGAAAATGCCTTTTTAGAATATGGTTCTATGGTTTCCATGACGGCTCCAACTGGTAGAGAAATGTTTTTTCTAACAGATCCTATCGAAGACAGAAGTCAGACTTGGGCTGATTATAAAAAAAATTATCAAGCAACTTTTATAGCGCAGTTGTTATATCCGACTGTTGCGAGTTATGAAGTTATGCCTTGGCCTCCAAGAATTTATTTAGGTAAGTTTAAAATGGAAGAAGGGCAAGAAAGACAACCACTTTCTAAAGTATATGGGACCCAAATGCAGGTTATGATCAATTCCCTGAACAACATACCGGTTTCAAAAAACGAAATAAACGGAACTAAAGGAATCAATGTTTTATTGGCAAATTCTATAATGTTTCAGCGTTTCCCTATTCATCAAGGTTATGAAGATCCATCGCTTTCTAACTTTTATGGTATGGTATTGCCACTATTAAAAAGAGGTATCCCGGTAGGAACGGTTCATATGGAAAACTTAGAACTTGAGTCTGGCTTAAAGGATACCAAAGTGCTAATTATGTCTTATGCCAATATGAAACCATTATCTGCAAAAAATCATGAGGTTTTGGCAAAATGGGTAAAAGATGGCGGAATGTTAATTTATTATGGTAGAGATGATGATCCGTTTCAGAAAGTTTCGGAATGGTGGAATAAAGACGGTAATAAATACAATGCTCCATCAGAACATCTTTTTGAGTTGATGAGCATTAAGTCAGAAGCTTCAAAAATGAGTTATTCTTTCGGAAAAGGAAATGTTTTTATCGTTCGTGAAAATCCAAAAGAGTTGGTTTTAGAAAAAAATAATGATAAAACTTTTCTCGATATAGTTGCCGAAGCGTATCACAATACAAAACCTAAAGAAAAACTGGAGCTCAAAAATAATTATTATCTAGAGCGCGGTCCGTATGATATTATCGCTGTTTTAGACGAAAATGACAACAAAGAACCTTTGCGTATTAATAGACCAGTTATTGATCTTTTTGATCCTGAATTGCCTGTTTTACAGGGGAAAATAATCAACCCAGGTGAACAAGCATATCTTTTTGATTTAAATAGAATTGAGAATGAAAAGCAACCTCAGGTATTGTGTGCAGCTTCCAGAGTTTATGAAGAGAAAATAACTAGAAAAAGTTACTCTTTTGTCACCAAAAGCCCGTCAAATACGATGAATGCGATGCGAATTCTTTTGCCATCAAAACCTAACGGAATAGTATTAAAAAACGATGCAAATCAAATTATAAGAGAGTTTACAGCCAGTTGGGATGAAGGAAGTAAAACCTATTTGTTGAAATTTGAAAATAACAGTAATGGGATTCAAGTGAATATGAAATGGTAAATAAAATAAGAATAAAACAGTAATCATGAAGTATAATAAATATCTAATATTTTTTCTTTTAGTACAATTTTTAAGTCATGCTCAAACATCAGATACTACTTTAGATTTGGTTCAGTATGTCAATACATTGCAAGGAACAAATTCGAAACACGAGCTTACAAAAGGTAATACATACCCAACAACTGCATTACCATTTGGTATGAACACTTGGTCACCACAAACAGGAAATAATGGTGATGGTTGGAAATATCAATATTTTAAAGAAACTATCAGAGGTTTTCAACAAGCACATCAATGTAGTTCTTGGTCAAATGATTATGCAGTATTTTCGTTGATGCCTGTTACAGATGCTTTAGAATTGAATGAAGATAAAAGAGCTGCAAAATTTAGCCACGCTAATGAAATTGCAAAACCTCATTATTACAAAGTACAATTCGAAAACAAGATTACTACAGAAATGTCTCCAACAGAAAGAGGCGTTCATATGCGTTTTGCTTTCCCAAAAAATAAATCTTCTTTCCTTGTTTTAGACGGATATACAGGAATGTGTGGGGTAACTATTGATGTGGAAAATCGCAGAATTACTGGTTTTGTTCAAAACGGGAAAGGATTTGATCAGGTAAAAGAATTAAAGAATTATTTTGTAATTCAGTTTGACAAACCTTTTAAAGCTCAAGGAACTTGGGAAAATAGAAAAGGAGAAAAATGGGATAATAAATTAGCTGCAGAAGGAAAAGGAATCGGAGCGTATCTTCAGTTTAAAGATGGAGAAACAGTGCAGGCAAAAATTGCATCATCATACATAAGCTACGATCAGGCGCAACTTAATTTGAATAGAGAATTAGGAAAATTTACCAAATTAGAAGATACTAAAGAAGCTGCTAGAAAAGTTTGGAACAAACAATTAAGCAAAGTTGTGGTTGAAGGTGGAACTGATGAACAAATGAAAACGTTCTATTCTTGCCTTTTTAGAGCGAGTCTTTTTTCAAGAAAATTCTATGAAGAAAAAGCAGATGGTACTCCTTATTATTTTAGTCCCTACGATATAAAAATACATGACGGATACTTATACACAGATACAGGGTTTTGGGACACTTTTAGAGCGCAATTTCCATTAAACGCTTTGTTATCTCCCGAAATGCACGGAAGGTATGTTGCCGGAATGCTAGATACATACGATCAGTTAGGTTGGTTGCCTTCGTGGTCATTTCCAGCGGAAGCCGGAAGTATGATTGGTAATCATGCAATTTCATTATTAGCTGATGCTTGGGCTAAAGGAATCAGAACTTTTGATCCAAAGCGCGCATTAAAAGCTTATTATCATGAAGCAACTAACAAAGGACCTCAAGGGCCTGCAAATGGCAGACACGGTTGGAAAGAATATTTTACTTTAGGGTATGTTCCTTATCCAGAATATGGAGAAGCTACAGCAAAGACATTAGAATATGCTTATGATGACTTTTGTGGATATCAATTGGCAAAAATGACCGATAATAATTTTTATCAAGGTGTATTTTCAAGACAGATGTATAACTACAAAAATGTGTACAATGCCAAAGACGGTTTTATGGAAGGTAGAAACGTAAATGGCGATTGGAAAACAAATTTTGACCCTTACGAATGGGGAGGTCCTTTTACCGAAGGAAATGCCTGGCATTACTTATGGTCTGTTTTTCAGGATCCGCAAGGGCTGATTAACTTGATTGGTGGTGAAGACAAATTTGTTCAAAAATTAGATGCTGTTTTTTCTAGTCCAAATACAGTGAATGTTGGAACATATGGTGGGAAAATTCATGAAATGACTGAAATGGAAGTTGGAAATATGGGACAATATGCCCACGGAAACCAACCGATTCAACATATGATTTATTTATACAATTATGCGGGTCAGCCTTGGAAAGCCCAATTTCATGTACGTGATGTAATGGAAAAATTATACAATTCGACTGAAAATGGTTATCCTGGTGATGAAGATCAGGGGCAAACTTCTTCCTGGTATGTTTTGAGCGCACTTGGTTTCTATAGTGTTTGCCCAGGGACAGATCAATATGTTTTGGGAAGTCCAGTTTTTGAGAAAACAACAATCAATTTAGAGAATGGGAAAAAGTTTGTTATTGAAGCAAAAAACAATAACAAAGAGAATGTTTACATTCAATCAGCAACTCTAAACGGCAAGGAATACACACACAACTTTATAACGTATGGCGATTTGATCAATGGAGGTGTTTTTAAACTTGAAATGAAAAATACTCCAAATGAATCAAGAGGTGTTAATAAAGCAGATCGTCCTTTTTCTTTGACCAGTTTTAAAAATTAAGTAATCAGAAAAATTATTGTGAAGTTTCAAAACAAATCGACGCTGTAAGGCATTTAAGTTCAAATAATCTAAATAGTAAATGATTTACATCGCTTTTATATTGTTTTGCAAACAGAAATCTTTCCTTCGATAAATTAATAATATAATAAATAATTATGATCTTGAATAAAAAAAAATCTTTAAATGTGATTTTGCTTGGAGTTTTGCTTTGCTTCACATCTAATACTATTTGTGCCCAAAATTGGGAACTTAAAAAAAGTCCATTAAAAACAAAGTTTGCTGATAATGTAACCCCAGAAAATGTGCTTCCAGAATATCCACGTCCTCAAATGGTAAGAAAGGAATGGAAAAATCTTAATGGCTTGTGGCAATTTCAACCGGGCACATGGCAAAATGAACCTTATCCTAAAGGGAAATTAAACCGTAATATTCTAGTTCCATTTGCTGTTGAATCGGCCTTATCAGGGGTAATGGAGCAACATGAGCGCTTATGGTATCGTAGAGAATTTACTATTCCTACTGATTGGAGTAAACAAAAAGTTTTGCTTCACTTTGGAGCTGTAGATTATGAATGTGAAATTTTTATTAATGATAAAAGCATCGGAAAACACGTTGGTGGGTATGATCCTTTTTCATTCGATATTACTGATTTTTTAAAACAAGGAACTCAAACTATTACAATAAAAGTTTTTGATCCAACTTCAAAAGAAGGAATCCCTCGTGGGAAACAGAGTCTTAATCCTCAAGGAATCATGTACACATCGGTAACGGGTATATGGCAAACAGTATGGTTAGAACCAATACCTGAACAACACATTGTTGATTTTAAAATGACACCCGATATTGACCAATCCGTTCTGAATTTATCTGTTAATTCAGCTAACCAAAAAGGACTAACCTATACTGCTATAGTAAAAGATAACGGTAAAGTAATTGCTACAGTAACCAGTAAGCCTCTTTCTCCTACAGCAATAAAAATTAAAAACCCAAAACTATGGTCTCCTGACAGTCCTTTTCTTTATGATTTGACTATTAATTTAACAGATCAAAATGGGAATATAATTGATAGAGTGGATTCTTATTTTGGTATGCGTAAAATTTCAATTGTGAAAGACGGTGAATTTTATCGCATGCACCTCAATAATAAATTTGTATTTCAATATGGGCCATTAGATCAGGGATTTTGGCCTGAAGGTTTATATACAGCTCCTACAGAAGAGGCACTAAAATATGACTTAGAAGTAATTAAAAAACTTGGATTTAATATGGTTAGAAAACATATTAAAGTAGAACCTTATCGTTGGTATTATTGGGCAGATAAACTAGGGCTTATGGTTTGGCAAGACATGCCTTCTGCAAATTCCTATACTGATAACACACCTCCAATAGATAAAGAGGCTTTTACAAATGATTTGACTCGAATGATAAAAACGCATTGGAATTCACCATCGATAGTTTCCTGGATAGTATTTAACGAAAGTCAAGGACAACACGATATCGAAAAAAACACAATGCTAGCCAAGGGTTTAGATCCTTATCGTGTAGTTAATGAGGGTAGTGGAGGTACGAATATAGGTGTTGGAGACATTAATGACATCCACGCTTATCCTCCACCAGCGAGTCCAAAAAGTGAACACCAAGCTTTGGTATGTGGCGAATTTGGAGGAATCGGTTATCAGAAAGGTACTCTTTGGAATCCGAATGATTTGATGGAATATGTTAAAGTAAAAAACGAAAAAGAATATTTTGGACTTTATGAAGATTTTGCTACTATGTTAACTAAATTTAAGAGTAACAAAGGCTTGAGTGGCGCAGTTTATACTGAAATTGCTGACGTTGAAATAGAATTGAATGGTATCATGAATTACGAACGCCAACTCAAGATCGATGCCAATCATATGTACAAAGTCAATCAGAGTGTTATACATGACAATATATTTGAGTATGTTTATGATGTTTTTCCAACGGCAGAAAACATTTCAAGTAAATGGCAGTACACTACCAAGAAGCCTGGAAATAATTGGATAAAGATGAATTTTGATGATTCAAAATGGGAAACTGGTTATTCAGGTTTTGGTACCAAAGATACTCCTGGAGTAATTCACGCCACCGAATGGAATACGAACGAAATATGGTTGCGTAAAGAATTTGAACTGAATAATTTTAATTCTAATCTATTAGACCTACTAAAATTACGCGTTCATCATGACGATGATTGTGAGATTTACATAAATGGAATTCTGGCTGCAAAGTTGGATAATTATACTTCATCGTATCAAAATGTAGAAATTTCAAAAGATGCAAAAAAAGCGTTGTTATTAAAAGGGAAGAACACCATAGCCATTAATTGTAAGCAAAAAACAGGAGGACAATATATTGATGCTGGTCTTATTATCGTGAGCGATAAAAAATTAAAAATTAAATAAAGCATTACAACAACCTAAGTAATAGTAAATATTTGTTTTCATATAACAAAAACTCAAGTTGCTTTTGTCATGGATAAATCGAATAAATAAATACGACATTATTTCATTCTTTAAAACTAAAGACCAATAAAATAATTATAAAATATTTTAGAAATTTCTTTCTTAATCATGCACAAAAGCAGTAACAGTTTAATAAAAAAACATCTTTTTTGGTGTATATTATTTCTAACAGGATTTGTTCAGGCGCAAAATCCCGGTAAGTTCGTAAATGTATTTTTAGGAACCTCGGGAGATCATGGTCAATTATCACCTGCTGCTGCTTATCCTTTTCGCATGTTGAGTATCGGTCCTCAGACATACCCAAATACACATACGGGGTACGAATATTATGCTAAAGAGTTTGTTGGTTTTACTCATAATAGGATGGAAGGGGCAGGATGTCAGGGCGATGGAGGGAATCTTTTGATTAGTCCTTTTCAAAATAAATGGAAACCAAATCAACGGCTTATCAAGAAAAGTCAAAGCGGTGCGCCAGGATATTATGCTGTTTCTTTTGAAAACGGAATTAAAGCAGAATTTACAGTTAATAAAAATCTTGGTATTCATCATTATACTTTCGAAAGTGGTGATAATGGAGTTTTCGTTGATTTAGGTTATGCTTTTGTTGGTCGATTTGTTGCGGAGGAGCATCAAATAAAAGATAATAATTTAGAAGGTTTTATTCAATCTGGAACTACTTGTAGCCGTGGAACGTATAAAATATATTATGCTATAAAAGCAAATGTTTCATTAGTTTGGGAACAAGTTGGTGAGCATCAGTATTTGGCTAAAATGCCAAAGGGAGTTAAAGATTTGGACTTAAGAGTTGCTTTTTCTTCGGTAGATGTTGAGCATGCAAAACAATCATTGGTAACAACTGCTTTTGAAAAAGTAAATGAAGAAACAACTGCAGTTTGGAATAATAAATTATCTCAAATTAAGGTCGAAGGAGATCTAGAAAGGAAGAAACTTTTTTACTCTCTTTTGTATCGAACATTACAATCGCCATTTGTTATTTCTGAGGCAGATAAAAAATACAGAGCAATCGATGGATCTCTAAATGAGTCCGACCGTGTTTTGTATAATGGCTGGGCAATCTGGGACAATTATAAAACGCAATTACCTCTGTTGTCTTTTGCTTATCCTGACGAGTACAAGGATATAGCATGGTCAATTGCTGAGATGTACAAGCACGGAAAACAAGATTTTTCGACGCAAAACGAGCCTTCGCAAACGGTTCGCACAGAACATGCAATTGTAGTTTTATTAGACGCTTTTAGAAAAGGATATAAGGTTGAATTTCAATCTATTTTAGATTCGTTAGTAGCCGAAAATCGTAAACTGGATTTTTCAACACCTGATAAAGCACTCGAATCATTTTATGATATCTGGGCTCTGGGAGAAATTTTTAAAGAAATTGGTAATATCGAAAAAGGAGGGTTTTACACAAAAAAAACTTTAGATTATAAAAAATATTGGAAAAAAGATTTTGAGGAACTTACCAAAAATGATGTTGACCAAATGTCGGCTCGCAGAATGTATCAAGGAACAATTTGGCAATACCGTTGGTTGGTTCCCTATGATATTAAAGGATTAAAAGAACTCTGTGGGACTGAAGAAAATTTTATAAATCAATTAGATAATTTCTTTGATAACGATTATTATAATCACGCCAATGAAACTGATATCCAGGTTCCAGGATTGTATTTTGCAACAAAAAAAACTTTCAAAAGTGAAGCTTTAATTCATAAGATTGCTATTGATACGGTAACGCAATATTACTTTAATGATAATAGTCGTGGCATAGATCCTTATGTAGGACGTATTTACCAAAATAATCCAAAAGCATTTTTACGAACAATGGATGACGATGCAGGAGCAATGTCTTCGTGGTTTGTGCTTGCTGCCTCAGGAATTACACCAGCTTGTGTAGGGTGGCCAATTTATTATGTACATGTTCCTTTATTTGAAAAGGTACTATTGAACGAAAAAAAGAAAAATTCTTTTAAAATTCTAGTTAAAAATTTTAGTGATAAAGCCATTTATGTAAAAAGTATTTTTTTAAATGGAAAAAAAATTAACAGAAACTGGATTACGCAGGACGAGATAAATAAAGGTGGGATTTTGAAAATCATTGCCTCAGAAAAACCCGAAAAAGAGGTTGCATTTGAGCCTTGGAGTTCTGAAATAAAAGAATAGTTGAAATATTAAAGAAAATAAGTCAAGTATAAATAATTTAGAAAATACCGATGATAATAGGAATAGATATAGGGGGAAGCCACATTAGTAGTGCGGCTGTAAATAAAGATACTCTAGAGATAATTGCTGATACCTGGTTTAGAGGTGCTGTTGATAGCAAAGCTTCTAAAGATGTAATTTTGAAAAAATGGGCTGAAATAATCAATCAAACTCTTAGCAAAATTGAAAGTGCTGAGACTATTGGTATTGCGTTCTCAATTCCTGGACCATTTCAATACGAATCAGGAATTGCAATGTTTGAAGGAAATGATAAGTATGAGTCTTTGTACAACGTAAGCATCCCTTTAGAATTAGGAAATTTTTTAGATAAAAAAAATGTAACCTTTAGATTTCTAAATGATGCAACTTCTTTCGGAATCGGGAGTGCTATAAATCAAAATGGTGAAGGCGTTAGTCAAAAAGTAGTTGCATTAACACTTGGAACTGGTTTTGGCGCTTCGTTTCTAAACGATGTTATTCCGGTGGTATGTGGCGATAATGTTCCTGAAAATGGTTGCCTTTGGGACAAAGCTTTTCAAGATAGTATAGCTGATGATTATTTTTCTACGAGATGGTTCATCACTAAATATGAACAGTATAGTGGTGAAAAAGTTAATGATGGAGTAAAAGAAATTGCTTGTAAGAATAACGAATATTCGGCGAGAGTATTTAAAGAATTTGCTTACAATATTAGTGATTTTCTTTTTCCTTATTTGACAAAATTTGAAGCTGATTCTTTAGTATTAGGAGGCAATATTGCAAAATGCCACCAATTGTTTTTGCCAAAAATAGCTCAGATTTGGAAAGATAAAGGACTTGATATTTCGATAACTATTCTTGATAATACTGAAGAATCAAGTATTCTTGGATCAGCTTATATGTTTAATGAGGTTTTTTGGAGTAAGATAAAAGAAGAACTTCCTAATTTTTAAATAATATGCTTTTTCGTCTTGATGACTTTAAAATCTAAACAAAATTGAAATGTATATTTTAGATTTTTATAAAGAGTATCCAGACAAATAGAGTTATGAATGCAAACAATGCAAATACAGAACTTTATTAAGTGACAAATACATTATTTACACTGTTACAATAATTAACCAATCTAAACCAATTTATAATTATGAGTTCAGAAAATTCACAAACCAAATGGGGGCAATTTATTCCTTTAGCGACAGTATTCTTCTTTTGGGGATTTGTTGCCGCAAGTAATGATATTTTAATCCCCGTTTTCAAAAAAGCTTTTGATTTAACACAAGGCGAAAGCCAATTAGTCTCTTTGGCTTTCTATATCGCTTATACCGTTGGATCTTTGATATATATGGGGATTTCTCTTTTAATGAAAGAAGATCTGGTTAACAAAATAGGTTATAAAAATGGCTTATCATTAGGATTAATTATTTCTGCCTTAGGTACATTATTATTTTACCCTGCTGCTAACACAGGTTCTTTTACATTAATGTTAGCAGGACTTTTTATTGTAGGTCTTGGATTTTCACTACAACAAACCGTAGCAAATCCATTAGCAATTGCTTTAGGTTCAATTAAAACCGGCTCACAACGTTTAACATTGGCAGGAGGAATTAATAATTTTGGAACCACAATTGGACCATTAATAGTAAGTTTTGCTATTTTCGGTTCCAATGCTAATGCTAATACAGATGCAAGTATTGAAAGTGTAAAAATTCCTTACCTGGTATTAGGACTTGCTTTTTTGATAGTCGGGATTTTATTAAAATTCTCATCACTCCCTGAAAGACCTGAATTAATTGAAGAAGACGATTCTCAAGACAAAACAGAAAAAAAATCAGCCCTGCAATTCCCTCAGTTGGTAATGGGTATGATTGCCATATTTTTATATGTAGGTGTCGAAGTATCTACAGCAAGTAATTTACCCGCTTATATGGAAAGTAAATTAGGATTTTTGACTAAAGATATTGCACCATATGTGTCTTTATATTGGGCAAGTTTAATGATTGGTCGTTGGACTGGAGCTGTTGAAGCTTTTACAGAAAATATGAGTTTGCAAAAAATACTACGTTTCCTGGCCCCTTATCTTGCATTTGGCGTTTTTTTGGCCGTTAACGCAATTGCAAAACATGATTTGACTCCATTTTACATCTATGGATTAGTGATTTTAGTATTAATTGCAGCTGATATGGCGAGCAAAGGAAATCCAGCCAGAATGCTACTTATATTTTCTACATTAGGAATGGTTGCTTTGGGTATCGGAATGTTAACTAGCGGAATCGTTAGCGTATATGCTTTTACCAGTGTAGGCTTATTTTGCAGTACATTATGGCCTTGTATTTTTACCTTGGCAGTAAGCGGATTAGGAAAACACACCAGTCAGGGAAGCAGTTTTTTGATTATGATGATTATGGGTGGTGGTTTTGTTAGTGTATTTCAAGGTAAAGTTGCCGAAATGATTGGCATACAAAGTAGCTACATTGTTGGTATTATTTGCTTCGCTTATCTTGTATTTTATGCTTGGAAAGTAAGTGCCATTTTAAAAGCACACGGAATTGATTTTGACAAAAAAATAGCTGGAGGACACTAGATTAATTATGATGTAAGTGTTTGAATTACAATCGATAAAACAAACGTATTAAATGATAAATATAAAGATGAACATTGATATTTCAAAAGAGAAAAATAAAAAAGAAGTATTTGAAGAAATTGCAAGATTTCTGGATGCCGAAAATTTTAACGTGATAAAGCAAGATCAAACCAGACCGTGGGGAGGCTTTTTTGTAATCGAAGAAAATCAGGCAAGTGCTTTTGCAGCTAATTTTTTTCCGCAATTAAATTTGTCTGATATTCAAATTACAAATAAATTAAGTCCTAAGATATTAATTGTAGCTCCTAACCAACGTTTGTCATGGCAATATCATTTTAGAAGAGCTGAGATCTGGAAAGTATTAGAAGGACCGGTTGGAGTGAAAATTAGCGATACTGATCAAGAAGGAGAGCTAAGAGAATTGGTAGCTAACAGTTTTATTCAAATGGATAAAGGAGAACGTCACCGCTTAATTGGTCTTGATTCTTGGGGAATAGTTGCAGAAATATGGCAACATACAGATCCTAATAATCCATCTGATGAAGATGATATTGTTCGTTTGCAAGACGATTTCGGGAGATAATTTTTGAGATTATAAAATCTTTTCAGATAGTATTAGGTATTATTGTGCTTTCCTTGCGTCGAAAGAGATTGGGCAAATAACTTTATAAGTTTTACAAATGGAAAAAAAGACATTATCAATTAAGGATATTGCATCGGAACTTAATATATCTGTTACAACTGTTTCTTTTGTATTGAATGGGAAAGCAAAAGAAAAACATATATCCAAAAAGCTCACTCAAAAAGTGCTAGATTATGCAAAAGAAGTAAACTATAAGCCAAACCAAATTGCACAAAGTTTGAGAACCGGAAAATCAAATCTTCTGGTTTTTATGGTTGAGGATATTTCAAATAGTTTCTTCTCTAAATTGGCGCGTATTATTGAGGATATAGCTTATAAAAAAGGATATAAAGTTATTTTTTGTAGTAATGAAAATGACGATGAAAAATCAATTGAGTTAATTAGTATATTCAGGTTTAGACAGGTTGATGGTTTTATTATAGTTCCATCTCCGGGTCTTAAAAAGACTATAGAAGACTTAATTGAAGAAAAAGTTCCCGTTGTATTATTAGACAGGTATTTTTCAGGTCTGGATTGTAATAGTGTGACTATAGATAATGAAGATGCAACTTACAATGCCACAAGTCATTTAATTAAAAATAATTTCAAAAATATTGGTTTTATAACGACAGATTCGAGACAAATGCAGATGCGTGATCGTCTTCATGGATATGAAAAAGCTGTTTTGGAAAATAAGTTAAAACCACAAATTCTTAAGATTCCATACAACGAAATCAGAGATGGTAAATCAAAGGAATTTATTTCAAATTTTCTAAAAAAATCAAAAGATCTGGATGCCCTTTTTTTTGCAACAAACTATCTTACTCAAACAGGATTAGAAGCACTTAAAGAAAAATCACCACATTTAATTCAGGACATAGGAATCATAACCTTTGATGATAATGAACTTTTTAAAATCTATAAACCTAGTATAACAGCTGTTTCTCAACCATTGAGAGAAATTAGCAATAAATTAATGGATCTTTTATTGCTAATGCTTAAACACGATAATGTCAATGAAGTTACTGAAAATATTTTGCTAAAAGCAGAATTAATAGTAAGAGAGTCATCTGTTTCGAAAAAATAATTTTTTTTGAGTTATTTGATCGTTTCAATGGTTGTTTTTTTTATTAAAAATAGCTT
>NCET01000013.1 GCA_002280815.1 Flavobacteriales bacterium 32-34-25
CGAAGACTTCCTGCAAAAGCACTTCGGTCTGAAATTTTGTTATAATAGGTAAATTGACCTAGTGAAATATCATTAGCAAGTCCAGTAAGGTAGGGTGTGTAACTAGCACTAACGCCTTGTTTGTCTGTTGCAAAAGCGTATTTAGCGGGGTTCCATTGCTGAGAAAAAGCATCTGCCGAAGTAGCTACTCCAATGTCAGCCATACCTGCGGCCCTTGCATCGGCAGTAACGGTTAAGAAAGGAACGGCTGTTGTGATTACTCTGTCTTGTTGAGCTTGAATCAGCGAAATAGAAAACAAAGAAATGGTTAAAAGTATTGTTTTTTTCATTGATGAATAGAAAATTGATTGAACAAATATAGTGTTTTATTAAAAAGTTGCAAGTTTTTCTGTTTTTTACTTTTTTGATTCAAACACATTGTTTTAGATTCGTTTTTAAGGTTTTAGTTTGGGTTAGTAATTAATTATAACTACTATTTTTAATTAATATTGTGTTTAAAGAGTATTGGTTTTAGTTGTGAATCTTGTGTTTTTACTAAAAGAGATTGGTTGTTGTGAAAAATGAATTAATTCGCAGTAAGAATGCCTGATTGGGGAGTTATTTTTAGTTAATAATCCAAAAGAGTAAAAAAAAAGCATTAAGTATATGAATAAATAATAAATAGTATAAATTTGCGTTAAATTTGAACAAAGAGATAGTATATAATTATTTGAATTGATATTGTAGGTTAATCGTTAATTATTATATTGCAACGCATAAAATTACCATAGTAAAGAGTATGAAAGTAGATAAAATTACAGTTTTTCGATTGGTGTTGTCAGTCATTGTGACTTTAGGTTTTGCTAGTTGTAGTAAAAAATCTAGTACTAAAGGCGCTTCAAGAGCAACAGGTTGGAATGTAGATAGTAAGAAAGTACAAGCCGCTAAAAAACAGGAAGCCGGTCCAGGTTTGGTTTTTGTAGAAGGTGGTACATTTACAATGGGGAAAGTTCAGGATGACGTAATGCACGATTGGAATAATACACCAACACAGCAGCACGTTCAATCTTTTTATATGGACGAAACTGAGGTGACTAATTTCATGTATTTAGAATATTTGGATTGGGTAAAATTAGTTTTTCCTCCAACGGACTATAAAGATGTTTATGATGGAGTTGTTCCTGATACTTTAGTTTGGAGAAATCGTTTGGGGTATAACGAAACTATGACTAATAACTATTTAAGACATCCAGCTTATGCTAATTATCCTGTTGTAGGGGTAAATTGGATTCAAGCGGTTGATTTTGCTAAATGGAGAACAGAACGTGTTAACGAGGCTATTTTAGAAAAAAATGGTTATTTGAAAAAGAATGCAAAAACGGATGATGTTAACGCAGATAATGCTTTTAGTACCGAAGCCTATTTAATGTCGCCATCTACTGCTAGAGGTGGAAGCGAAGAAATTGTATTAAAACGTGGACAAGGAAGAGCTGTAAAAGCTAAAGATGGAAGTGTTTCTGAACAAAAAAATGTGTACGCACAGCGTTCTTCAGGAATTATTATGCCAGAATATAGATTGCCAACAGAAGCGGAGTGGGAATATGCTGCTGCTGCTGATGTAGGACAAAGAGAATATAATATTTACAAAGGTCAAAAGAAATATCCTTGGTCTGGCGAATATACCCGTTCAGGGAAAAGACAGTCAAAAGGAGATCAGTTAGCCAATTTCAAACAAGGAAATGGAGATTACGGTGGAATTGCAGGTTGGTCTGATGATGGAGCTGATATTACCAATGCGGTTAAATCCTATGCTGCTAACGATTTTGGATTGTATGATATGGCAGGTAACGTTGCCGAATGGGTAGCCGATGTTTACAGACCAATTATTGATAATGAAGCGAATGATTTCAACTATTTTAGAGGAAATTTATATACCAAAAATAAAATTGGTGCCGATGGGAAAATGGAAATTGTTACTAAAGAGAATATGAAATATGATACTTTAAGTAATGGTAAAATAATTGCTAGAAATTTCCCTGGTCAAATTGCTCAAGTTCCTGTTGATGAAAAAGAAACGTACTTAAGACAAAATTTCGATAAGAGTAATAATATCAATTATAGAGATGGAGATAAGCAATCTTCTAAGTACTATAATTTTGGATCTTCGGAATCAGACAATGAAAAAGAAAAAGATATCGAAAAGATGTATAATTCTCCTAAGCATAATGTAACTACAGATAGTTTAGGTCAAATGGTTAGGAAATATGATAGATCTAGCAAGAGAACAACTTTAATCGATGATAAGATTAGAGTTTATAAAGGAGGATCTTGGAGAGATAGAGCGTATTGGTTAGATCCAGCTCAAAGAAGGTATTTTCCTCAAGATATGGCAACTGATTATATCGGATTTAGATGTGCTATGTCTAGAGTAGGTCCTAAAGCAGATAAGAGAAAAACACCAAGAAATTAATTTCTAAAACATAATAGATAAAAGCCCTTTGATTAGGGCTTTTATTTTTTAAAACATTTTTACATGGATATCAGTTACATTCATAGTTTATTTTTAAAATCTTCAGGAGTTTCGATTGATACTCGAAAAATTGCTGAAAAATCTTTTTTTGTAGCCATAAAAGGCGAACGATTTGATGCAAATACTTTTGCTGCAGAAGCTCTTGAGAAAGGTGCTTCTTCTGTGATTATCGATAATAAATCCTATTACATTGATGAGCGAACTATTTTAGTAGAAGATAGTTTGGTTGCTTTGCAGGAACTGGCTAAATATCATAGAAATTATTTGAAATTGCCTATTGTTGCGCTTACAGGAAGTAATGGAAAAACAACTACCAAAGAATTAATCAATGTAGTTTTGGCTAAAAAGTTCAAAACCAAAGCGACTGTTGGAAATTTGAATAATCATATTGGAGTTCCGTTGACATTATTGTCTTTTGATGAAAATACCGAAATGGGAATTGTTGAAATGGGTGCCAATCATAAAAAGGAAATTGAATTTCTATGTGAAATTGCTCAGCCAGATTACGGTTATATAACTAATTTTGGTAAAGCGCATCTAGAAGGTTTTGGTGGTGTTGAAGGTGTGATCGAAGGAAAAAGCGAAATGTATCAATATCTTTTAAAACAAGATAAGTTGGCTTTTATTAACCTTGAAGATCCAATTCAGGTTGAAAAATCAAAAGTTTTAAAACATTATTCTTTTGGTGTAGCGAGAAAAAATGCTAATGTTGTGATTGCTGAAATTAAAGCCAATCCTTTTGTTGAAATTGCTTTTGATTCGCTTCAAATTAAAACGCATTTAATAGGTTTGTACAATGCGAATAATGTAAATGCAGCTTTGACAATAGGGAAATTCTTTGAAGTTGATGATGTAGCTATCAAAGAAGCCCTGGAAAGTTATGTTCCAGAGAATAACAGATCGCAGTTGTTAGTTAAGGCAGGAAACGAAATAATCTTAGATGCCTATAATGCTAATCCAAGTAGTATGGCAGTTGCAATTGTTAATTTTTTACAGCTTGAAAAATCAAATAAAATAATGATTTTAGGAGATATGTTTGAACTAGGAAATGAAAGTCATGACGAACATAGTGCTTTGGTTGATTCGTTAAAAAATGAAACTGATGTTCAATGTTTTTTTGTTGGTAAAGCTTTTTTTGAGTGCCAAACAGCAAAAGATAATTTTTATTTTTATGACAGTTTTGATTCTTTTTCAGCTGGTTTGGAAGGAGTAAATTTCGAAAATAACACTATATTAATAAAAGGTTCTCGTGGTATGGCTTTAGAGCGAACGTTGGATTATATAAAATAGGATTAGTTTTTTTTAAAGTTTAAAAAAGAATAATAAGCTAATTCCGATATAAGAGTTAACTTTAGACTTGTAGTTGTAAAACACAACTGTGAGTCTAAAGTTATTTTTTTTGATGAATAGAGAAGAAAAATTAAAGCAACTTCGTGAAAATAACGAATTTGATATTGTAATAATTGGCGGAGGTGCAACTGGCTTGGGTTGTGCTGTTGATGCTGCAAGTAGGGGATATAAAACCCTGCTTTTAGAAAAACATGATTTTGCTAAGGGAACTTCTAGCCGATCAACAAAATTAGTTCACGGTGGCGTTCGTTATCTCGCTCAGGGAAATATTCATTTGGTTCGCGAAGCTTTGTTGGAACGCGGTCGAATGTTGAGAAATGCACCGCATGTTTGTCATACCTTAGGTTTTGTAGTTCCTGCATACAATTGGTGGGACAAATACTATTACGGTTTTGGTTTGTGGATTTACGAATTTTTATCGGCTAAATTTAGTTTAGGGAAGACCAAAATGCTTTCTAAAACAGAGACTTTAAATCATTTGCCTGATTTGGATTCGACGCATTTAAAAGGAGGGATTTTGTATTATGACGGGCAATTTGATGATAGTCGTTTGGCTATTAATTTGGCACAAACAGCCGCTGAAAATGGTGCTGTAGTGTTGAATTATTGTTCCGTTACTGATTTTATAAAAAGTGAAAGTAAGATTGTTGGTTTGAAAGCAAAAGACGAATTGTCAAATGTAGAGTTTGCTATAAAATCCAAAGTGGTAATTAATGCAACGGGTGTTTTTTCGGATGCTGTTTTACAAAAATCGGAAGGGCATTCCGAAGAGACTATTGCTCCTTCTCAGGGAATTCATTTGGTGTTGAATCAATCTTTTTTCCAAGGTTCGAAAGCAATGTTGATTCCAAAAACAAATGATGGTCGGGTTTTGTTTTTGATTCCCTGGCATGATAAATTGCTGTTAGGAACTACGGATACTCCTGTCAAAGAAGTGAGTTTAGAACCAAAACCTCTAGAAGAAGAAATTCGATTTATTGTAGAGCATTTTAATAAATATGCTAAGCAAAAAATAAGTTATAGTGATGTAAATAGTGTTTTTGTTGGATTACGTCCTTTGGTAAAAGAAGGAACTGCCAAAAACACCGCTATTTTATCGAGAGAACATCTTATTCAGCTGCTTCCGTCCGGTTTGATAAATGTGACAGGAGGGAAGTGGACTACCTATCGAAAAATGGCTGAACAAACTATTAATAAGGCAATACAGGTTTCGAATTTAAATTCGGTTCGCTGTAAAACCAGGCATTTAAAGATTTATGGTTATACAAAAGCGAAATCCAATTCTCATTTGGCTATTTATGGGTCTGATGCAGTTTTGATACAACAAATGATAGCTGAAGATAATTCTTTATCTGAAAAAATACATGCTGCTTATCCGTATACAAAAGCTGAAGTGGTCTGGGCGGTTCATAACGAAATGGCGCTAACGGTTGAAGATGTTTTAGCAAGAAGAATCAGGTTACTTTTTCTAGATGCGAGAGCCGCAATAGAATCGGCACCAATTGTAGCGAAGATAATGGCTTCTTTGCTGGGTAAGAATTCGGATTGGGAAGAAGAACAAGTTGTTGCTTTTCAAAAATTGGCTCAGGGGTATTTGGTGAAATAAAGCATAAAAAAAACTCCTTAATTTCTTAAGGAGTTTTTTTGTGGGCGATACGAAACTATTTACGAATCATTTTTTGCATGATTTGAAGAAATTAAACATTACTGTATAATCCATGGTCACTTAAAAAAAAAACTAATTAACCTACAATTTCTAAATTGAATCTTTGACGAATCATGACGGTCATTTTTTTGTGCGTTGTAAAAGAGGGGGAGTTGAAATATTATATATGTAGGTTTTGTATTGATTTTATGGAAGAGACAAAGGATTAAATTTGATATAAAATGCTTAAGTAAGCAGTAAAAACCACCTTTATTGAATAAAAAAGGCGTGACTTTTCAGTAAATTGTTAGACAGCTTAATTTTATATATCAAACAGTTTTTTATTTGGATCTGAAAAAAGTAAAAACAACATCATAGTATACTTGTCTTTTAATTTTTCCTTTAGGATTTTGTAAGCTTTACTTATTTGAGCTTCCACCGTTTTAATAGAAACATCCAAATGTTCTGCTATTTCAATATTGGTAAGACCTTCTTTTTTACTAAGGATAAAAACTTGCTGGCACTTAGGGGGTAGATTTTGTATTTCTTTATTGATAATAGCCAGCATACGCTCTATAGAACTATCATCTGTCGTTTCAACAACGTTCTGAATTGATTCAATATATTTTTGTTGCAATAACATCATAGCTTTATTTTGCTGATAGGTATTGATAAACTCATTATAAACCGATTTGTATAAAAAACTCTGAATAGAAAATTCGGGATTGAGTTTGTTTCTGGATTTCCATGTTTTTAAAAATACATTTTGAACAATATCTTGAGCCATCGAATGATCATTTACTAAGGTAAGTGCATAAGCATGTAATTTTCTATGAAATTTATTCAATAGAAACTTATAGGCTTTCTCTTCACCATTTACAAGGTATTGCACTAAAATTGTATTATCATCAAAATCCATGAAAAGTATTTATTAGGCAAAATAAAGAAAAAAATAATATCAATATTAAAAAAATATTAATAAAAAATTAGGGTATTGTAATTTTGTCTTGTATTATATAAAAAAGCATCAACGATGAATCCCCAAGAAATTGAAATTATAATTATTAAATACTTCTCACAATCCGCAAACATGGACGACTTAGATGTGTTAAATAAATGGATTGAGAGTCCAGAAAATCAGTTGATTTTTCAGGAATATGTTAAAACGCACTTTGCAATAACATTGGCAATGAACGACCCTGACATTACTGTTATAAAAAATGAACTTTTAAAAGAAATTAGAAAAGGAAAGAAAAAAGAGTCTAAATACAGGATAGGAACACTAATGAGATATGCAGCAATTGCTATTCTATTTTTAGGAATCGGATTTTTAATGCAAAAGAACTTTTTTACTAACAATAGTGACAAGGAACTAATTGTACCCCAAAAAGATGAAATTACATTACAACTAGAAAATGGAGAAATACAAGTTATTACAGCTGGTAAAAAAAATAAAGTAACCGATTCTAAAGGAAACGTAATAGGCAATCAAAACGGAAACAAAATTGTTTACGACACTAAAACACCATTAAACAAATTAGCCTACAATACTATTAAAATTCCTTACGGAAAACGATTTGAATTAGAACTGTCTGATGGAACCTTGGTACATTTAAATTCAGGATCCAGTTTAAAATATCCTGTAGCGTTTATTGCTGGTCAAAACAGACAAGTTTTTTTAGATGGAGAAGCTTTTTTTGATGTGTCAAAAGATAAAAAACATCCTTTTGTTGTTAATGCTGATAATTTGAATATCCGTGTTTTAGGAACTCATTTTAATGTTTCAAATTATGCTGAAGATGATGTAACGGATGTAGTTTTAGTGGAAGGTTCTGTTGGAATGTATCAAACAAACGAAAAATTTGATGTTACTAAAAACACTGTCCTAGAGCCTGGATTCAAGGGTAGTTTTAGCAAAAAAGACAAACGTATTAATACAGCTTCAGTTGTTACGAGCACTTACACATCTTGGATGCAAGGAGGATTAACTTTTAGAAATATGAGTTTTAAAAATATTTCTAAAAAACTGGAAAGACATTACAATGTTAGCATTGAAACACAAAACACAAAATTAGAAAACGAATTATTTAATGCCAGCTTTAAAAGCAATGAGTCTATAGAAAAAGTATTAAGCTATTTTAATGATGTTTATGGCATAAAATACAACATAAAAAATGATCAAATACTAATTAAATAACCACTAAAAACCATGAAAAATGAAACATTAAAAACAGCAGAATAAAAAAAATCGGAAAGAGCTGCGAACAATTTCCGATTAAATAAGCGATTGAATATAACTGATTAAACACAATCTATTTACAAAACTATGAAAAAAAAACCAAAGAACATTGGTATGCAATTTCCATTGTTCAAATTTGACCTGAAAATGAAACTAACTACATTATTTATTTTGGTCGCCATGTTTTCTATTCGAGCCAATACTTCTTATGCTCAAAAAACAAAAGTAAGTTTGGAATTGGAAAATACTACCGTAGAAAAAGCTATTGAGACCATTGAACAAAAAACAGACTTTCGGTTTATTTATAAACTGAATGATATTGATTTGAATCGTGTCATTTCTATCCGTGTAAAAAACCAAACAATAGATATTGTTCTGAACAAATTATTCAAAGGAACTGCTACTGATTTTAAGGTAAAAGAAACTCAGATAATTTTAAAAAAACCTTTTGAGGTAAAAACGGAGAACATTCTTTTTTTAAAGAAAACAATTAAAGGAAAAGTCATTGACGAAAATGGTATGTCATTACCCGGAGCCAATGTAATTGTAGAAAACACAAAAAATGTAGTTACTACAGATATTGACGGTGTTTTTGAAATAACTGTTGATAACGATGACGCTATAATTGTAGTTAGTTACCAAGGATATAAATCTAAAAAAATTACTGCAAGTCAACAAAATGTAACGATACAACTCTACCCTGAAACAACTGATTTACAAGAAATTGTAGTGGTTGGTTACGGTACATCCTCTAGAAAAGATGTTACAGGAGCTATAACTACTGTAAAAGCAAAAGATATGAATCAAGGAGTAATTGTAAGTCCATTACAATTGATTTCAGGAAAAGCTGCTGGAGTAAATATTACGCAAACATCTAGTGAACCAGGTTCAACACCAAGTATCCGTATTAGAGGGATTAGTTCTTTAATGGGAGGAAATGATCCTTTAGTAGTAGTAGATGGAATTCAGGGAAATATGGATTTACTAAATCAGATTCCTCCAAGTGAAATTGAAAGTATAGATATCCTAAAAGATGCTTCAGCAACTGCAATTTATGGTTCAAGAGGTGCACCTGGTGTACTTATTGTAACTACTAAAAAAAATAAGGAAGGAAAATCAACAATTGAGTATAACGCATCCACTTCGATAGATTTTATACCAAAGAAACTGGATATGTTAAATGCTGACGAATGGTGGAAAGCTGCTCAAAAATATGATGTAGCAGCATCAGCAAATCACGGTTCAAATACGGATTGGTATGGACTTTTGACTCAAACTGGTATTTCACAAACTCATACTTTATCTTTTGGAGGAGGAACTGATAAATTTAATTATAGAGCCTCTATAACAGCTATTTTACAAGAAGGAGTAGTTATAAACTCGGACAATAAAAAATACATTGGGCGTATTCAAGCAACACAAAAAGGTCTTGATGATAAATTAAAATTGACATTTAATCTTAACAACGGGATTTTCAGTGGGAATAATAGTATTGGAGATATTGGTGCAGTAGAATTTTCTGCAAATCTGATTACCAATGCTTATTTAATGAGACCTACAGATCCTGTTTTTAATACCGACGGAAGTTATTATACTGATCCAAATGTATTTCAATACTTTAATCCTTATGCAGCTGCCCAAACAGTTACTAATGAAAGGCAAGAAGATAATTTATTTGGTAGCTTAAAGGCAGATTTGGATTTAGCTAAAGGTTTAACGGCAAGCTGGTTTGGAAGCTGGAGAAAAACAAGCGCAATGAGTGGTTATTTTCTTCCGGCTGCATCAACAAATGCGTATGCTATTGATCAAAAAGGATTTGCAGACATTAACAATCAAAGACAAAACGAAAAATTAACCAATGCAAGTCTTAACTATAAAGAAACATTCGGTATTCACACTATAAATGCGTTGGCTTTGTATGAATGGCAAAATCAAACCTATCAGGGTAATTATGCACGAGCCAAAGGTTTTGTTAGCGACATAACAACATACAATCAACTTCGACTTGGTGATGTTTCAAAAGTTGCAGCGGGAGATCTTAGTTCTTATAAAAATGATAGAACATTAGTATCCTTTTTAGGACGTATTAATTATTCCTTATTAGATCGTTATTTAGTAACAGCAAGTTACAGACGTGATGGCTCATCAGTATTTGGTGCAAATAATAAATGGGGAGATTTTCCATCTGCATCCGTAGCATGGCAAATAAATAAAGAGTCTTTTATGGAGAATCAGAATTTATTTAGCGAATTAAAATTGCGTGCAGGTTACGGTATAACCGGAAACCAACAAGGACTTTTACCTCAGGGATCTATTGCATTAGTAGGACCACAGGGTTTGGTTAATTTTGGTGGCGAAACAATAAATTATTATGGCCCAAGTCAGAATGCTAACCCTGATTTGAAGTGGGAAACAAAGAAGCAAACTAACATTGGTCTTGATTTTGCCCTTTTGGACAATCGATTAAGAGGATCAATTGATGCGTATACTGCGACAACCGATGATTTATTATTTAATTACACAATATCTCAACAAACAAATGATTATAATCGAATAACTGCTAATGTAGGAAGTATTTTAAACAAAGGTTTAGAGGTTTCTTTAGGATATGATTTGATTAAAACAGATAACAGCACACTTACTTTGGCTGGGAATGTTTCATTCATGAAAAACGAAGTACTTAATTTAAGTGGAACATATGGTGACGAGAATTTGCTTACTAATTACATAGGATGGGGAGCACCAAACTCCTATTTGGTTAAAGGAAAACCAGCAGGTGCTTTTTATATTTTTAAATCAGCAGGTGTAGATAGCAATGGAGGGGAAATTGTAGCGGATCTTGATGCAAGTGGTACTGAACCTGGATTTGAACCTTCAAGTCCCGATCGTTACTATGCAGGTTCTGCTTTACCAACCTATACCTTTGGCTTTAGCCCTTCGTACAGATACAAAAATTTTGATGTGTCTCTATTATTGAAAGGTTCCGGTGGAAATAAAATTTACAACTCTCTAGGTCAAAATTTAAGCACACTAGACAATATTGGTTCTTCAAACATTTTAAAGAGCGGTCTTGATAAAGGAATACGCACTTCAACTTACAGTTCTGATTTATGGCTAGAGGATGGTTCTTTCATTCGATTAGAAAATATTACAGCCGGTTATAGTTTACGCTTTACTGATAGATATATCGAGTCTATCCGATTTTCTCTTACAGGAAATAATTTATTCGTGATTACCGACTACTCAGGTATGGATCCGGAAATAAATGTAAACGGAAGCAGCGATTTAAGCTTTGGTAATGATAGAGGCTATTATCCTCGTACCAGAAGTATTGCATTTGGTTTAAGTGTAAAATTTAAATAGTAAAAAAATGAAAATTAAAAAAATATTTTTGGCAGGAAGTTTGTTTTTTCTTACCTTATTTAGTTGTACTGATCTTACTGAAACTGTCTACGACAAATATACAGATGAATTTTATTCAACTCCTGAAGGAATGAACAGTTTACTTTCAAGTATATATGCTCAAATTCCGGGAGAATTTACGAGAGAAGGTTATAATGGAGTTGGTTATGCGGGAGCAGACAATGGCTGGTATGATATGAACAGTATGTCATCTGATGAGCAGGTTATTCCGCATAGAAATGATGGTAACTGGCAACAGGATTTTGCCCGTTTTCACAAACATGGATGGCTAGCAAGTGAGGGGATTATAGAAAATACATGGAACTGGTTATACAGAGCTATTTTCAAAGCTAATCAAGCAATAGAGTTATTAGAAAAAGCTAATTCAGATGCTTCCAGGATTGCGGAAGCTAAAGTAGCCCGTGCGTTTTTTTATTACTTATTGATGGATGATTTTGGAAGCATTCCTCTTACTACCAATAACAACACTCCTTCATCAGAAATCCCACAAGCAAGTCGTAAAGAGGTTTTTGATTTTGTTGTAAATGAACTAACAGAAAATGCAGAATTACTTTCTAATACAACCGGTGGAGCTTACTACGGAAGATTTAACAAATGGGCAGCTTATACCGTATTAGCAAAAGTATATTTAAATGCCGAGGTTTATACTGGTGAAGCAAAATGGACTGAGTGTTTAGCAGCTTGTAATAAAGTGAGCGAAGGTGGTTTTACACTTCATCCCGCTGTTAGTAATGATTCGCCATTAGGAAATACCTATTATGAATTATTTGGAGATGTTTCTCCTCAGGATGAGACTATTTTATCCATTTTCGCTACGGTGGATCTTGTATCTCGAAATATTTACGGAGTTAGAAGTCTAAATGGACCACATGCACAAGTTTTATTTGGGTTTAGTGGTTGGAATGGAACTATTGTTCCTAGTGATTTTTACATGAAATATGCCGATAATGACATTCGTAAAAAGCAGTTTTTAGTAGGGCCACAGGATGGAGGTACTAATTATACATTAGAGGTCAACTCTATAGATATCCCAGGAGCAGATCCACAAGCTGGTGTTCGTTGTCTGAAATTTTATCCTGCCGGAAAAAGTACCGGAGGAGGAGCTTCAAATGATTTTCCAATTTTCAGATATGCTGATGTAATGTTAATGATGGCTGAATGTCATGTTCGTTTAGGAAATGCAGGAACTGCAAAACCATTTATTGATGCTATTAGAGTTCGTGCAGGTCTTAGTGCATTAGATTCTAATCCAACTCTTGACGATGTCTATGATGAAAGAGGATTTGAATTAAACTGGGAAGGACACAGAAGACAGGATATGATTCGTTTTGACAAATTTTTATTATCAAGGGAATTCAAAACAGCTGAATCTCCTGATTTTAGAAAATTATTCCCAATTCCAACAGCAGCTAGAAATGCTAACCCAACGATTAATCAAAATCCGGGTTACCCTCAATAAAAAAAATATCATGAAAAAATATATAACTAAATTATTCCTATTAGGCAGTTTACTTTTTTTAGGTACGTCCTGTGAAAATGATGCCGAATTAACGACTTTAAAAACTGTTACATTTCCATCAAATCTGGAAGCAACTGCAGCTAATTTAGTACTTACAGAAGCCACTGAAGATGAACCTGTAGAGTTATTTTCATGGCCAGCAGTAACATTTCCTGTTGGAACTCCTGTTACTTACAGCTTACAATTTGATTTAATTACTGATATTACTGGCCCTACAGCTTGGCAAAAAGCCAAAATAGTTGTAGTGGGAGAAGACGTTTTAAGTAAAGCACTTCTAGGAAAAGAAATAAACAAAATTGCCCTAGACCTTGGACTTACTCCTGATCTTCCAGGTAAATTAATTGTTCGAGTAGAAGCCCGTTTAGATCATAAAATTTATTCCGAAAATCTTACATTAACTGTTACACCTTATTTAAACGTATATGTTTTTGGAGAATTATATATGCCTGGAAGTTATCAGGGATGGAATATAGAAACTGCAGCTGCTTTACCTGAAATAGAAAAAGGCATTTATCAAGGCTACATGAGTGTTTTACCTGGAGCAGGTTTAGGATTCAAATTGAATAAAGAAAGAAATTGGGAATTCTTTTACGGTGCAGGTGACACAAATTCAGATTTGAAAAGACCGAGTGATGTTGATTTTGTACTTCCGGGAGAAGGATCTTATCTTATAAAAGTAAATACAAATACTTTAAAATGGACAGCTACTCCTTACTCATGGGGAATTGTTGGTGATGCCACAGCTGGAAGTTGGGACAATAGTACCCCAATGAGCTATGATCATGTAACAAAAACATGGAAAATAACTGCAACTCTAGTGAGTGGAAATGTAAAATTCAGGTTAAACAATGCCTGGACAATTAATTATGGCCATAAAAATGTAACTGATGGCTTAGTCTATTTAGACGATCCGGGAGCTTATTATGTTGGTGAAGCAGGAACTTATGAAATCACATTCAAAATAGACGAAGTAGATCCTGCTACTAATGGATATCCTCCAACAGCTACTTATACTATTACTAAAATATAATTAAAATCTAGCATAGTTTGGTTGGGGTATTGCCTGTCTTTCATTAATGGAGGGCAGGCTACTTCTAAACGTTTTATTTATTTAAAACAAACTTTTAATTTATTAAAAACTAAAATTTAAAATTATGAAATCCAATATAAATTTCGTCTATGCACTGCTGCTTACGTTAGCGTTTGTTTCTTGTAGTTCTTCTGATGATGATTCAAATACTCCTCCGCCTTATCCTCAATATGGTACCTCATTTGAAAAAATGCCTAAAAAAGAAGATGCAATTATTTATCAAGTTAATATACGTGCTTTTAGTCAGGCAGGAACCTTAAAAGGAGTTCAGGACAGACTTACACAAATTAAGGAATTGGGAGCCAATGTAATTTATTTAATGCCTATTTACCCTATTGGTATTGAAAAAGGTATCGGATCTCCTTATGCGGTTAAAGATTACAAAGCGGTAAATACTGATTTTGGAACTCTGGAAGACCTACGCACTTTGGTTGAAGAAGCACATAAAAAAGACATGGCGGTTATTCTGGACTGGGTTGCTAACCATACTGCTTGGGACAATGCCTGGATTACAGCTCATCCAGATTGGTATCAAAAAAATTCCGAAACTGGTGAAATTGCTTCACCTCCAGGATATGCTGATGTTGCCCAATTGGATTTTACCAATCCCGAAGTAAGATCTGCTATGATTGATGCAATGGAATACTGGGTTTATACTGCAAATATCGATGGTTTTAGATGTGATTATGCTGATTTTGTTCCACAGAGCTTTTGGTCTGAGGCAATTTCTAAGTTAAGAAACATTAAAAAAGACCAGAAAATATTGATGTTGGCTGAAGGTACTAAAGTAAATCACTTTGATGCTGGATTTGATTACACTTTCGGGTTTAACTTTTTTACTGCTTTAGAAAATGCATTTGAAAAAAGCTTGCCTGCTACAACTATTCAAGATGCAAATGCCGCAGAATATGCAATTAACTATAATCCTGAAAATAGAATTGTAAGATACACCAGCAATCATGACGTAAACCTTGCAGAAGGAACACCATTAGAACTTTTTGGAGGTAAAAAAGGATCTGTTGCTACGTTTGTTGTTGCCGCTTACATGAAATCTGTTCCAATGATTTATAACGGACAGGAAGTTGGATATGCACAAAGAATTGATTATTTCAGTAACACCCCAATTAACTGGTCAACTGCAGATTCAGATATGCTTGCTGAATACAAAAAAATCATTGCTTTTAGAAACAACAGTAATGCGATTAAAAAAGGAACTTACACAGGATATAGCAATAATGCCATTAGTGCATTTACTATGGTAAAGGATGCAGAAAAAGTATTTATACTCTCTAACTTAACCAATGCTACTACAAAGTATCTTGTTACCAATACATTAAAAGGAACATGGAAAGATGCCTTTACAGATGCTACAGTAACAGTTGGCAGCGAAATTACATTAGCACCATTCCAATATTTAGTGTTGAAAAACTAATCCAAAAGCAACTTTAGCAAAAAAATAAATTTGCATAAAAAATAAATAACATGAATTTTCAATCTAAAAAAATGCTTCCTCAAATTCGTTTGAGCAAGATAGTTATGCTTTTACTGTTTGTGTTTGCGAACTCATTATGGGCTCATGCACAAGAAATCTTTTCGCCTAACAAAAATCTTTCTTTAAAATTTGAAATAAAAGAAAACGGAATTCCGTCATACCAATTGACTTATAAGAAAAAGCCAGTTATCCAACCAAGTTCATTAGGTTTAGAACTTAAAGATATGTCTTCGTTTATGGATGGTTTTACTGTTACAAATGCGGCTCAATCTTCGGTTGATAATAGTTGGAATCCAGTTATGGGCGAAGAAAAAACAATTCGTAATAACTACAACGAATTGGTTGTCACTTTAGCGCAAGCGAAAAACAACAACCGATATATTCGTATTCGTTTCCGTTTATTCAACGACGGATTGGGTTTCAGATATGAATTTCCAAAACAAAATGACCTAAATTATTTTGTAATTAAAGAAGAACGTACTGAATTTAATTTGGCTGGAAATCATAAAATTTTCTGGATTCCGGGAGATTATGACACCAATGAATATGCGTACACTACTTCGAAAATTTCTGAGATTCCTTCGTTGATTAAAAAAGCGACTATCGAAATCAATTCACAGTGGCCAATTAAAGAATTAGCGGTACAAACTCCATCTATGATGAAATCTGATGATGGTTTGTATATCAACATTCATGAGGCTGCTTTAATTAATTATCCTGCCATGTATCTTGAAGTTGATGCGGCAACAAACAAAATGCGCAGCCATTTAGCTCCTGACGCAGTTGGGAATAAAGGTTATATGCAAACAGATGCACAATCGCCTTGGAGAACCATTGTGGTAAGTGATAAAGCAACAGAGATTTTGGCTTCAAAATTGATTTTGAATCTAAACGAACCTACAAGTTACAAAGATGTTTCGTGGATCAAACCAGTAAAATTCATTGGAATTTGGTGGGAATATTTTGTAGCTGGAAAAAGTACTTGGGCTTTTGGAAAAGAAAATAACGTAAAACTTACAGATGATTTTTCTAAGCTTACACCAAATGGACAACACGGAGCCACTACAGAACGCGCAAAAGAATATATTGATTTTGCCGCTAAAAATGGTTTTGATGCAATCCTTATTGAAGGCTGGAACATTGGTTGGGAAGACTGGATCAACAACTGGAAAGAAGAAGTTTTTGATTACACAACTGCTTATCCTGATTTTGATGTAAAAGCAGTGCATGAATACGCAGCTTCAAAAGGAGTGAAAATCATGATGCACCATGAGACTTCGGGTTCGGCTACTAATTACGAGCGTCGTTTGGATCGTGCTTTTCAATTTATGAATGACAACGGTTATGATGCTGTAAAAACGGGTTATGTAGGTAAAATTATTCCGCGTGGCGAACACCACGATGGTCAATGGATGGTCAATCATTATATTCATGTAGCCAAACGTGCAGCCGATTATAAAATTATGGTTGATAGTCACGAAGCCGTTAGACCAACTGGATTGCACCGAACTTTCCCTAACTGGGTTGCACAAGAGTCAGCAAGAGGTGGTGAATTTGAATCCATGGGCGGACTTAATCCTGACCATACTACGATTTTGCCATTTACCAGATTAATGGGAGGGCCAATGGATTTTACACCAGGGATTTTCCAAACCGATCTGTCATATTACGGAACAGGAAGTTCTCAGCGCGTTAATACTACTTTGGTTAAACAATTGGCTTATTACGTTACTATGTACAGCCCGTTGCAAATGGCAGCTGATATTCCGGGGAATTACGAGCGTTTTCCAGATGCATTTCAATTCATAAAAGACGTTGCCGTAGATTGGGACAACAGTTATATTCTGGAAGCTGAACCTGGAGATTATATCACTATTGCGCGTAAAGCAAAAGCGAAAAACGAATGGTTTGTTGGAGGAATTACCGATGAAAATTCAAGAACTGCAAATATCACTTTCGACTATCTTCCTGCTGGTAAAAAATATATCGCTACTATCTATGCAGATGCAAAAGATGCTAATTGGAATCAAAATCCTCAAAAATACACCGTAACTAAAGTTGTTGTAACTTCTAAAAGTGTTTTGAAACAGTACATCGCTCCGGGTGGTGGTGTTACCATTAGTATTAAAGAAGGAACTACATCTGATATGAAAGGCTTAAATAAGCTCTAAAATTTGTCAGGCTAAGCTTGACGAAACCTTAATTAAATAAAAACGTCAATAATAGTGTACGTAGTATATCGAGAATTTTTATTCCTTTCTGTTACGTAAAAAAAACACTCCAATTGACGTTTTTTATTTAATTATCATAAATGACATTCAGACTATTGATATTAGAAAACAAGACTGATTAGCTGTTAATTCCTCAAAAAAGAATTTTCTTAAATAGAATCAATTAATAATTAAAAAAATCAATGACTTCAAAAAAAACACAAACCCAATGGGGGCAATTTATACCTTTAGTAATTGTCTTTTTCTTTTGGGGATTTGTTGCAGCTAGCAACGATATTTTAATTCCTGTATTCAAAAAAGCATTTGATTTGACCCAAGGTCAAAGCCAATTTGTATCAATTGCTTTTTATATTTCTTATACAGTAGGTTCCTTAATTTACATGGGGATTTCTTTAATAATCAAACGAGATTTAGTCAATAAAATTGGTTATAAAAACGGATTAGCATTAGGGTTGTTAATATCTGCACTAGGAACTTTGCTGTTTTATCCAGCTGCTAATACTGGATCTTACGCATTAATGTTATCAGGTTTATTTGTAGTAGGTTTGGGTTTTTCATTACAACAAACCGTTGCAAATCCATTAGCTATTGCTTTAGGGCCTATAAAAACAGGTTCACAAAGATTGACATTGGCGGGCGGAATCAATAACTTCGGAACTACTATTGGCCCCCTAATAGTTAGTTTTGCCATTTTTGGTTCTTCTACATCTGGAAATACTGAATTGAGTATAGAAAGTGTTAAAATCCCCTATTTAATATTGGGATTAGCCTTCCTGCTTGTGGCAGCTTTATTGAAATTTTCTT
>NCET01000312.1 GCA_002280815.1 Flavobacteriales bacterium 32-34-25
GTCAAACATTACCGAGAATTAGCTTTTATGGGTTTTGTAGAAGTACTGTTTAACTTAAAAACCATTTTAAATAATATTAAAATTTGCAAAGAAGATATTCTTCAGTTTCAACCTGATGTAATCATTTTTATTGATTATCCAGGTTTTAATATGCGCATTGCCAAATGGGCTAAAGAAATTGGAATCAAAACACATTATTACATTTCGCCACAAATTTGGGCTTGGAAAGAGAACAGAATAAACGCGATTAAGAGAGATGTAGACAAAATGTATGTGATTTTGCCTTTCGAAAAAAACTTCTACGAAGACAAACATCATTATCCAGTTGAATTTGTTGGACATCCGCTTATTGATGCGATTCAGAATCAAAAACCAATTGAAGCTGCGACTTTTAAAGCTGAAAATAATTTAAACGAAAAACCAATTATTGCTTTACTTCCTGGAAGTAGAAAACAAGAAATTACCAAAATGCTCTCGGTAATGCTTAGCGTAGTCGATGATTTTCCTGATTATCAGTTTGTAATTGCCGGCGCTCCAAGTCAGGAGTTTTCTTTTTACGAAAATTTTATAACCAAAAAGAACATCAAATTCATTTCTAACAAAACTTATGATTTGTTAAAAATTGCACACGCAGCCTTAGTGACTTCGGGAACTGCAACCTTAGAAACCGCACTTTTTAAAGTTCCAGAAGTAGTTTGTTATAAAGGAAGCTGGATTTCGTACCAAATTGCAAAACGCATTATCACCCTGAAATACATCTCGTTAGTTAATTTAATCATGGATAAAGAAGTGGTAACAGAATTAATTCAGGACAATTGCAATACTAAAAACATAAAAAAGGAGTTAACTAAAATACTAGATCCAGAATATCGCAAAAACCTTTTGACTCAATACGACACTTTAGAGCAAAAATTAGGAGGAACTGGTGCTAGTAAAAAAACAGCTGAATTAATTATTGCCGATTTGAATGCGTAGAATAAAATTTTTAAAACCGTTACTTTTCCTAATCCTGATTGCATTGATTTTTACTTCTTGTAAATCGACAGCAGTATCAACAAGCCGAAGCAATAAACTTGCCGAACAAATAATCGAATCAGCATCTAAAAATCTTGGTGCTCCATACAAATATGCCGGAACCACTAAATCTGGTTTTGATTGTTCGGGATTGGTCTTTACTACTTTTAATCAATTTGATATTAAACTTCCTCGAAGTTCAGCCGATCAATCGAAAGTGGGAATTGATTTAGGAAAAAACATTTCGAAAGCGCAAAAAGGGGATTTAATTTTTTTCAAAACCAATAACCGCAGTAAAATCAACCATGTGGGAATTGTAGTCGAAACCAAAGATGACGAACTGGAATTTATTCATTCCTCGACTTCTAGAGGAGTAATTATTTCTTCTACCAAAGAATCCTATTACGAAAGAACTTTTGCCCAACTGAATAGAATTTTGCCTTAAAAAAACACAATGCAATAGAAAATTCGTACTTTAGAATAATGAAAGTACTCGAATTTCCTTTGGTAAGAATCACTCTAGGTTTCCTACTGGGAATTCTAACTGCTTTCTATTTCTCTCCGAATCCAAATCTAGTGTTTGGACTGCTTTTTGTATTCTCAACAGTATTAATTCTTTTGTTTTTTGGAACGAAAAAATCTCAGAATACTCCATTTTATTTTGGAATACTCGCTTACTCCATTTCTTTTTTAATTGGGATAAGCAGCTTAATTATCCAAACCAATTCCTTAGAAAAAAGCAACTACAGTAGCGATAATAGTGTTTTTGAAAAAGAAGTTTCGATTACATTAATCATTCGGGAAAAATTAAAAAACACCAATTATAATCAGCGTTACATTGCTTTAGTACAAACAATCGATAACAAAAACTACAGTGGACGAATATTAGTAAGCATTCCAAAAAAGAATATTCCTAATCCTATTGAAACAGGAACGATTTTACGCATCCAAGGTACTTTGGTTAAAAACAAAAAACCAGACAATCCCAACCAATTTGATTATGGAAACTACCTCAAACAGAAACAAATTTATGCTCAGTTGTATGCAAATTCTGGAAATATAGAACGAAGTCTTGAACCGCAAAAAGACATTTGGTATTACACTGCCAAAATCACCACAAGAATTACCCACAATTTAGAAAAATCTGATTTTAATAAAACAGCACTCGCCGTTGCAACTGCTTTAATTTTAGGCCAACGACAAGATATTGCTCCCGAAATTGTTCAAGATTATCAATATGCTGGCGCCGTACACATTTTGTCGGTTTCGGGTTTGCATGTGGGTTTTATTTTCCTGTTCTTAAACTTTGTACTAAAACCGATTCCAAATACCAGAAAAGGTTCTTTCATCAAATTGACAATATTACTAACAAGTCTCCTCTTTTTTGCCTTACTCGCTGGACTTTCGCCTTCTATTGTCCGTTCGGTCGTTATGTTTTCCTTTGTTGCCATTGGATTACACCTTCGAAGAAGCGTGAATATTTATCACACTTTGTTAGTATCCATGATGTTAATATTGCTTTTTCAGGCTTATTTTCTATTTGATGTTGGTTTCCAACTCAGTTATTTGGCTGTATTTTTTATTGTTTGGTTTCAACCTATTTTATCCAAACTTTGGGAACCAAAAAACAAAATACTAAAATACAGCTGGGATATTCTAACGGTTTCTTTTGCGGCGCAAATAGGCACTTTGCCGTTGAGTTTGTATTATTTCCATCAATTTCCGGGATTGTTTTTCATTACTAATTTGGCGGTAATTCCATTGGTAAGCATTATCATGTTTATTGGAATTGTAGTTATGGCATTTGCGGCATTTGGATTTACCGCACTTTGGTTAAACAAACCTTTAGAATGGAGCATTATTTTACTCAACAAAATCATCAATACGATTGCTTCTTTTGAACAATTCATCATCAAAGACATTCCATTCAATTTTAGCCTACTTACTTCTAGTTACGTTTTAATTATTGCATTAATTATTTGGTTCAAAAAACCGTATTTCAATAGACTGCTACTTGTTTTGATTTCAATTATTACATTCCAATTAGCATTGTTGCTTACCCATTGGCAAACTCAAAATCAAGAAGAATGGATTGTTTTTAATGTAAAACGAAATACACTAATTGCACAGCGTCACGGAAATGAAGTCTCGCTATATTCGAATGATAGCGTGGCTAGGAAAAGTAAAATGCTAAACTCTTATCTGGTGGCAAATTTCAGCCAAATAAAAAATCAAAAACCACTACAGCACACTGCCTATTTCAAGGAAAATAAAATCCTTATTTTAGATAGTATGGGTATTTTTCCAAAAAACATAAAACCAGATATTGTAGTACTAACGCAATCACCTAAAATAAATATAGACCGAATGCTTTTGGAAATAAAACCTAAAATAGTAATTGCTGATGGTTCTAATTACAAATACATTGTAAAACAATGGGCAGCGAGTTGTAAAAAACAAAAAATCCCTTTTCACGCTACTGCCGAAAAGGGATTCTATAAACTAAACTAAGTTATATCTTTATTTCTGATTCAAAATTCCGTTAGCCACTTCCAACCATGCCACTGGTCCGCCAGGCACATAACCTGTTTTTCCAAGTCCTTGAAAATTAACTTTACCATCTTTAGCAGCCGCTTTTGCAAAATAAACAGTT
>NCET01000313.1 GCA_002280815.1 Flavobacteriales bacterium 32-34-25
AGAAAACGTTGGGGTGAATTTGGCAAACGTAATAGGAATTGGAGTATTATTTGCAAAAATATGTTTCTTCATCTTTTTCTATATGTGGGTAAGATGGACAATTCCAAGATTCAGATACGATCAATTGATGAATTTAGGATGGAAAATATTAATTCCGCTATCGATTGTTAATATTGTGATTACAGGAATTGTAATTTTGAGACATGAATTAGCAGTATTTCTGGGATTTTAAATAAGCAAAGAGTAGCATTAGCCCTGATTGAAGCGGCATCCTTTAATTTTTTCCTTTAAAAAATTAAAGATACAGCGGAAAGCAGGATTAGCTTCAAATAAAAAATAAAATAAAGATGTCAATAGAAACCATATCCTTATCGGGAAGAAAAGTACAAGTCTCAAACAAAGAGATGACTTTTTTAGAGCGTTTGTATCTTGTTGCAATTGTAAAAGGATTAATCATTACGTTGAAACATTTGTTTTCAAGAAAGGTTACCATTCAGTATCCGGAACAAGTACGTACTATGAGTCCAGTATATCGTGGTCAGCACATGTTGAAACGCGATGAACAAGGAAGAGAAAACTGTACGGCTTGCGGATTGTGTGCTTTGTCTTGCCCAGCAGAGGCCATCACAATGAAAGCTGCTGAGCGTAAAGCGGATGAAAAACATTTGTACAGAGAAGAAAAATATGCTTCGATATATGAGATTAATATGTTGCGTTGTATTTTTTGTGGATTGTGCGAAGAAGCTTGTCCTAAAGACGCTATTTATTTGACTACTTCAAAAGTATTAGTTCCTTCAAGTTATGAAAGAGAAGATTTTATTTTTGGAAAAGATAGATTAGTGATGCCGTTAGATATGGCTATCAAAAACTCCAACCAGCTTGCAGCGGGCAGGCTTAATAACGCTAACTAAATGATACATATTCCTGATTTTGCTAACGCAACTCCTGTACAAATTATATTTTGTTTCTTATCGTTTATTACGTTAATTACCTTTTGTTTCTTATCGTTTATTACGTTAATTACCGCTTTCTTGGCAATATTTAGCAGAAACCCTATTCATAGTGCGCTTTACTTAGTAATTTGTTTTTTCACTATAGCAGGACATTACTTGCTGTTGAATTCTCAATTTTTAGCTATTGTTCATGTGATAGTTTATTCGGGGGCCATTATGATTTTGTTCTTATTCACAATCATGTTAATGAATTTGAATAAGCAAAATGAAGTTCATAAGCCTCGTATTACACGATTAGGAGCTATTGTTTCTTTTTGTTTAATCTGTATTGTTTTGATTTTGATTTTCATCAATTCAAAACCTATTGAAGGAGAATACATTGCTACTGGTGAAGATTATCAATCTATAAAGGTTTTAGGGCGTGTTTTATTAAATGAATACATGGTTCCTTTTGAATTTGCTTCTATCTTGCTTTTAACAGCAATGATCGGAGTTGTATTATTGTCTAAAAAAGAAAAAACGGAGAAATAAAATGACTAATATTTTAAATGAAATAGGCATCGAGAACTATATCTTCCTTTCTGTGATACTTTTTTGTATTGGAGTATTTGGAGTTTTATACAGACGAAATGCTATCATCGTATTTATGTCGATCGAAATTATGTTAAACGCAGTAAATCTTTTATTCGTGGCATTTTCGACCTATCATCAGGATGCACAAGGACAAATATTTGTGTTTTTCTCTATGGCTGTAGCTGCGGCTGAAGTTGCTGTAGGTTTAGCGATTTTGGTATCGATTTTTAGAAATTTAGGTTCGATTGATATTAATAATTTAAAAAACTTAAAAGGATAAACGATAATGAATACGAATTTAGCTTTACTCTTATTATTAGCTCCTTTTTTAGGATTTTTATTTAATATTTTCTTTGGGAAAAAGATTGGAAAATCGGCTTCAGGAATTATTGGAACATTGACTGTTGCGGTTTCATTTGTTGCTACTGTTGTTTTTTTTCTGCAAATCAACGAAACCAAAGAAGCAGTACAAATTGAATTATTCAATTGGATTCAAATTAGTAATTTTCATGTGAATTTTGGTTTCCTGTTAGACCAATTGTCCATTTTATGGTTGCTTTTTGTTACCGGAATTGGTTCATTGATTCACCTCTACTCAATCAGCTACATGCATGATGATGAAAATATGCACAAGTTCTTTGCTTACCTGAATTTGTTTATCTTCTTCATGATTACCTTAGTTATTGGAAGCAACTTATTAGTACTATTCATTGGATGGGAAGGCGTTGGACTTTGTTCTTACTTGCTTATCGGATTTTGGCATAAAAATCAAGAATACAATGATGCGGCTAAGAAAGCCTTTATCATGAACAGAATAGGAGATTTAGGATTGTTGATTGGTATTTTCATCATCGGTTCTTTGTTCTCTACTTTAGATTATACTACCTTAAAAACAGCTATTGCTACTTCTGGTAATTTAGACATCACCATGATTTCGATTGCTGCATTTGCATTATTCATTGGAGCATGTGGTAAATCGGCACAAATTCCATTGTACACCTGGTTGCCTGATGCGATGGCTGGACCAACGCCAGTTTCGGCTTTGATTCACGCTGCAACGATGGTAACTGCAGGTATTTTCATGATTACAAGATTGAATTATGTATTTGATTTAGCTCCTGAAGTACAAAATATCATTGCTATTGTTGGTGCTGTAACTTCTTTAGTTGCTGCAACAATTGCTTTGGTTCAAACCGATATTAAAAAAGTATTGGCTTATTCTACCGTTTCTCAATTAGGATTAATGTTCTTAGCTTTAGGTTTTGGAGCTTATGAAATTGCAGTTTTCCACGTAATCACTCACGCTTTCTTTAAAGCTTGTTTGTTCTTGGGTTCAGGATCAGTAATTCATGCTTTGCACGGAGAACAAGACATGCGTAGAATGGGTGGATTGAAAAAAGTAATGGGAATTACTTTTATTACTTTCTTACTTTCTTCATTAGCAATTTCAGGAATTCCTCCTTTTTCAGGGTTTTTCTCGAAAGATGAAATCTTAATGACTGCTTTTCATCATAACATCGCACTTTGGGTTATTGCTTCTCTAGCTTCATTAATGACAGCTTTTTATATGTTCCGTTTGTTGTATTTGACTTTCTTCAAAGAATTCAGAGGAACTGAACATCAAAAATCTCATTTACACGAAAGCCCAGGATTAATTACTTTTCCGCTTATTGTATTGGCCATTTTAGCAACTATTGGTGGTTTGATTAGTTTGCCAACAAATAGCTGGCTGAATGGTTATTTAGCGCCTTTATTTTCGAAAGAAGCGCACGAAGCACATCACTTTGGAACAACAGAATATACATTGATGGCTATTGCCGTTCTTGGTGGAATCATCGGAATTACAATTGCTTTTGTAAAATACATTAAACAAAACCAAGTTCCAGCAGAAGATGCCGAAATTACAGGTTTTTCAAAAGTGCTTTACAACAAATATTATGTGGATGAAATTTACAATGTCATCTTTGTAAATTCAATCAATGGCTTGTCTAGATTCTTTAGAGATTATATCGAAACTTCTTTATCAGCTGCAGTATTTGGATTAGGAAAAGTAACCAACGAATTAAGTTATCAAGGAAAGAAATTACAAACAGGAAGTATTGGTTTTTACTTGTTTGTATTTGTTTTAGGACTTAGTGCCATACTAACTTATTTATTTTTAGCTCAATAATTTTATATCATGAACGTATCACTACTATTAATTATACTACTTGTTGGCGCATTTGCTACTTATTTTGCTGGCGATAAACTGGCTTCAAAAGTGGCATTATTATTCAGCTTAGTTGCTTTAGGAATATCAATTGCTTTGTTGAATGCTTATAATTCAGGAGCAAATATTAGTTTTTTCAAATTTTGGATCAACAAACCTTTGGTTTCTTATTCCTTAACTGCCGATGGATTGTCATTAATCATGCTATTATTGACTTCGACATTGACTCCTTTGATTATCTATTCTTCTTTTGGAAATGAATATAAAAATGCTAAATCCTTTTATGCTTTAATCTTGTTCATGTCATTTGCTATGACAGGAACTTTCTTAGCATCAGATGGACTTTTGTATTATATCTTTTGGGAATTAGCATTAATACCAATTTATTTCATTGCTTTAATTTGGGGTAATGGAGAAGTGGAAGAACGTAAAAAGGCAGTCGTTAAATTCTTTATCTACACGCTTGCGGGATCTTTGTTCATGCTAATTGCTTTTGTTTACTTATACCAAAAAGCTGGTAGTTTCATGCTACAGGATTTATACAAAGTGGAATTAAGCCGAATGGAACAATTCTGGATTTTCTGGGCGTTCTTTTTAGCTTATGCTATCAAAATTCCGATTATTCCTTTCCATACCTGGCAAGCAAAAGTGTACCAAAAAGCACCAACAGTGGGAACCATGCTTTTATCTGGTATTATGCTAAAAATGGGATTGTATAGTGTATTGCGTTGGCAATTACCAATTACTCCTATTGCATCAAAAACCTATTTACCAATATTAATCGGTTTAGGAATTGCAGGTGTAATCTACGGTTCGATTGTAGCTTTAAGACAAAAAGATTTGAAAAAAGCACACGTTGGATTAATTGCAGCTGCTTGTTATACATTAAACATTGATGGATTGCGTGGAGCTGTTTTACAAATGATTTCTCATGGTTTTGTTGTAGTGGGATTATTCTTTGCAGCAGAAATCATTTATAGAAGATTCGACACCAGAGTGATTGCTGAAATGGGTGGCATTCGCTCACAAGCACCAAAATTTGCTTCCTTGTTTATGATTTTGGTTTTAGCTTCGGTAGCCTTGCCTACTACTTTTAACTTTGTTGGAGAATTTACGGTTTTATACAGCTTGTATCAAATTAATGTTTGGTTTGCCGTATTGGGTGGAACCACAATTATATTAGGAGCTTATTATATGTTGAAAATGTACCAGCAAGTAATGCTTGGAGAAACCAATACAAAGGTATTTGCCGATGTAACTTTACATGAAACCATAGTTTTAGTAATTATCATTGCGGTTATTTTCTTTTTTGGATTGTATCCAAGACCAATTAATGAGTTAATCAATCCTAGTTTGGATCAGATTTTAAGAACATTAAATAGAATTCAATAATAGTATAAATTAAATTCAAACTAAAGATTTGCGTGTTTATAAGCTCAAATCCTGAATCACAAAATAAAATATGAATACATTAATAGCAATAATAGGATTAGGTATTTTATGCCTTTTATTTGAAATTTTTGATGCTAGAAAAGCCATCATTCCAGTTGTCGTTATTGGATTATTGGCGGTACTTGGATTGGATATATCTGAATATAATGCTGCTCCTAATTTTTACTATAACAACATGATTGTTGTAAGTAAGTTTTCTTCTGCCTTTTCAGGTTTATTCATCATCCTTACTATTTTCTTAGTGAGTTTAGGACATAAATTTTATGAAGGAAATCAAACTAAAATTTCCGATTTTATTGCCATAAAAATATTCCTGTTAGCGGGAGCAGTTGCTATGGTTTCTTTTGGAAACTTAGCGATGTTCTTTTTAGGAATCGAAGTTTTATCCATTGCTTTGTAC
>NCET01000314.1 GCA_002280815.1 Flavobacteriales bacterium 32-34-25
ATTTATTAAAACATCATAAAATACAACTCACATGGAAAACACTATCAACTCAGACAAATTCAATAATCCAATGCATCAAATTGATGATTGGGAAGAAAACCTAATCGAACGTTATCCAGATCCTGCTGCCGATACAAAAGAAAAAGAAGAATTCCGCAATTATGTAGATTCTGAAAGAGTGGAAACAGTAAAAGAGTTTTACAGAATTAATCATACTTATCAAACCTATGATTTTGTATGTGAGAAAGAAAAAGAGTTCTTGAAATTTGATCGAAAAGAAATGTCACTTTGGGAAGCTGTAGATTTCCTGAATACCTTAGTTGATGATAGTGATCCAGATATCGATTTGGACCAATTTCAGCATTTACTTCAAACATCAGAAGCCATTCGTGCCGACGGTCATCCGGATTGGTTTGTACTTACAGGATTCTTGCACGATATTGGAAAAGTATTATGCTTGTTTGGAGAACCACAATGGGCAGTTGTAGGAGATACTTTCCCTGTGGGTTGCCAATTTTCAGATAAAATTGTTTATCCAGAGTTTTTTGCTGCAAATCCAGACAGCACAAACGAAAAATACAATACTAAATATGGTGTTTATGAACCAAATTGTGGATTAGATAATGTAAAAATGAGTTGGGGACACGACGAATATTTGTACCAAATCATGAAAGATTATTTACCTGAACCAGCTTTGTACATGATTCGCTACCACTCTTTTTATTCTCAACACCGAGAAAATGCTTATACGCATTTGATGGTGGACAAAGACATTGAAATGTTCGAATGGGTAAAAAAATTCAATCCTTATGATTTGTACACTAAAGCACCAGTTAAGCCAGACTCAAAAGCTTTAAGACCTTACTATGAAGAGTTAGTAGCTAAATATTTACCTGCTAAATTGAAATTCTAAAAAAAAGATCTAATAACTTAATAACCATTTAAAATGTTATACTCTTATTTAGGTTTTTTTGGATTCACACTTCTAGTGCTTTTTTATACCAGTTATAAACTCCGAAAACATAAGCTTGACACTTCAAATGGTTATTTTTTAGCTGGAAAAAGTTTAAGTGCGCCTGTTATTGCAGGCTCCATGCTACTGACCAATATTTCTACCGAACATTTAATTGGAATGAATGGTAGCTCCTATAAAAACGGAATTATTGTTATTGCCTGGGAAGTTACCTCGGCAATAGCTTTAGTTATAGCGGCAATTTATATTATTCCGCGTTTTATGAAAATGAAACTCACCACAATTCCGGAGTTTCTGGAAAAGCGATTTGATTCCAGCATTCGCTCCATCGTCGCTTTTTTATTGATGAGTTCATTTGTAGTTACCTTATTACCCATAGTTTTATATTCTGGAGCCATTAATATCGAAAGTATTTTTGATTTCTCTACGGTATTCTCCATTTCTAAAGAACAATCCTTAGTTTTCAGTGTTTTGGCTATTGGCATCATTGGTTCAGTCTACGCTATTTTTGGTGGATTAAGAGCGGTAGCTTATTCGGATTCACTTAATGGAATTGGACTCATGATCGGCGGATTATTAGTCACCGCCATTGCATTGTACCAAATTGGGAAAGGAAATATATTTGATGGTGTAAGCGCCATTTATAATTTTGCTCCAAAAAAATTTGACATCATCGGCAGCGAAGATTCTGCCCTGCCCTTCTCTACTCTTTTTACTGGACTGATGATTAACCAAATTTACTTTTGGGGAATGAATCAAACCATTGTTCAAAGGGTTTTTGGTGCCAAAGATTTAGTCGAAGCCCAAAAAGGATTAATCATTACAGGTGCATTCAAATTGGTAATGCCTTTAATTATTGTGCTTCCAGGATTAATTGGTTTTTATTATTTCCAAGATCAATATTATGACAAACCTGATTTAATTTATCCCTTATTAATCAAAAAAATACTGCCTAGCTATCTTTATGGTTTCTTTGCTGCCGTAATATTAGGAGCGGTATTAAGCACTTTTAACAATGTACTGAATTCGGCCAGTACCATCTTTTGTATGGACATTTACAAAAAGACTTTTGATAAAAATGCAACCGATGAAAAGCTAGCCTATTATGGAAAAATTTCATCAATCGTTCTAGCGGTTTTATCCATATCTGTGGCTCCATTAATGGCTTATGCTCCTTCGGGATTGTATATTCTTTTACAAGAACTCAACGGAATATTTTTTATTCCTATTTCATCAATTATAGTTGCAGGATTATTTTTTAAACAAATCAATGCTGCAGGTGCAAAAGCAGGATTATTTTTCGGTTTTGTTTTTTATATCTTAACCTCATTTGTATTTAAAATTAACATTCATTTTGTTCATTTATGGGGAATTGAATTCGTATTAAATTTCATTATTATGTTTTTGGTTTCCAAAATATATGTTCATTCAAAATCAAATACGCAGTACGAGGAAGACCAATCCAAAATTTATGAAAAATCCTGGTCAGGAATGAATCTTGCCGGAAGTATTTTAATCTTCCTTACCGTATTAATTTATATCGTGCTATCTTAGTAATGCACTTACTTTATTTTCAAAACAAGAAAAAACAACACCATGATAAAAAGCAACATCGACAAAGCTACTGGATTTGAAAAAAGATTCGAAAACATCAATACGGTGGTTTTCGAAAATTCAAAAACAGCTTCTATAGCCGTTGCACAAGAAATTGCGGCATTAATTAGAACAAAACAGGAATTACAGGAAAATTGTATTCTAGGATTAGCAACTGGATCTTCGCCAAAAGGTTTGTATGCCGAACTGGTACGAATGCACAAAGAAGAAGGTCTTAGTTTCAAGAATGTAATTACTTTTAACCTGGACGAATATTACCCAATGGAACCCGATTCTATCAATAGCTACGTGCGATTTATGAAAGAATTACTATTGGATCAAGTCGATATTTCACCTGAAAATTACAACATTCCTGACGGTACTTTATCCAAAGAAGAAATTCAGGAATATTGTGCCAATTATGAAGAAAAAATAGAAGCTCTGGGCGGAATCGATTTACAAATTCTAGGAATTGGAGGAAATGGACATATTGGTTTCAACGAATCGGGTTCGTTACAAAACTCAAAAACAAGATTGGTTGCCTTAGACCATATTACCAGAGTTGCTGCCAGTAAAGATTTTTCGGGTTTGACTAATACGCCTAGAACAGCCATTACACTTGGAGTCAAAAAAATAATGGAAGCCAAGCAAGTAATTCTTATGGCTTGGGGCGAAGGAAAATCAAACATTGTAAAAGAGTCCGCTGAAGGAACGGTAACAAATCTTATTCCTGCATCGTTTTTGCAAGAACACAACAATGCCGTTTTTGTTTTAGACCAAGAAGCGGCTTCTAAATTAACCCGAATCAACACCCCTTGGCTAGTTGAAAAAATTACTTGGACTGATAAATTGACTCGAAAAGCCGTTCTAAGAATGGCACTTGACTTAAAAAAACCGATTCTTAGACTTACCGATGCCGATTATATCGAAAACGGAATGAGCGATTTACTGGCCGATTTAGGCCCAGCTTACAACATCAACATCAATATTTTCAACAAATTACAACATACTATTACAGGCTGGCCTGGTGGAAAACCCAATGCCGATG
>NCET01000315.1 GCA_002280815.1 Flavobacteriales bacterium 32-34-25
TAAATAGTTTCTCTCTAATGTCGAATCCTGACTATTATTTCTCATCGTAACAAAATTTATTAAAATTAAATTTTGTTACCGAATTATCTAACCTTTACAGGAATGACAAACTAGACGTTTACAAACTAAGGACTAGGGACTAATTACTAAGAACTTAAAGTGCTTTATAACTTATTTTGTACTCCACATTCGGTTTTACGATCAATTGATATTTGTTTTTAGCCAATTCTGTAATCGTTCCCGAATTGGTTTTTGGCTTGCTCTTACTTTCAATAATCAATTTTCCTTCGCCTTCCCCTGCTTTTACTTTGATTTCTGATTTGCTTACATACAATACCACTTCACCTTTTGGTGTTGGTACTTTTCCTTCCATCCATTGCAATCCGCCTAAATTAGGTTTGATTTCATATTCAGTATAACCAGGAGCTGTTGGTTTTACACCTAAATAATATTTCCCTAATAAGTAAATTGGACTTGCTCCCCAGGCATGACAAAGGCTTTTTCCATAAGGACGACCATACATCGTTAAATGTTCTGTTCCTTTTTTACTTGGATTGTATTCTTCCCAGAAAGATGTTGCGCCTTCTTTTAACATTCCGCCCCAATAATCTTTCATTTCTTTTAAAACGTAATTCTGTTCTCCCATAGCACACAAGGCTTCCAACTCATAAAAACGCATGTATGGTGTTGTAATTTGAAGAACATCTTTATTCAGCAGCACCTTATTTTTTACACTTTGTTTTTGTTCTTCATTAAAATAATTGAAGAAAATACCAAACATATTAGCGTATCTGGTTACAATATCCTGTATTTTACCATCGATACGCTGGTGCTTCATGACGTTTTGTTTCTTATCCCAAAACACATCAAATAATTTTGTTTTTAAATCATCCGCTAGTTTTTTATACTGTTTTTGGTCATCCTTTTGACCTGCAATTTCAGCACTAACGGCCATAGCTTCTAAACTTCTTGCTAAAAGCATTTGCTCAAAACTAACCTCCCCAGTTTTTGGTAATCCATTTGCCCAATCAATAAAAACCCAATCGCCTTCTAATGGTTCCAGAAATCCGTTTTTATTTCTTCTTTCTAAACAGAATTCCATCAATGATTTCATTCGTGGATAAAAAGTTTTAATGAATTTCGTATCACCCGTATGTAAATAGTAATCGTAAACACCCACAAACCAATACAGCGAATAATCCATGATGATATTTACGTGAGCCGTTACAGGATCTTTACCACGAAGTGCCAACAGCGTTCGTTCTACCGAAGCCGAATCAAAAAATAAATAATAATTCATTAAATAACTTTGATACGCATCGCCAGACCAAACCCAGCGATCGCGTTTAATTCCGTCTATAAAAAATTCACGGGATGTTAAGTGCATCGTGTAAGCCGACACATCCCAAATTTGATTCAATTGTTGGTCTGAAGATTTGAAAGCCCCACGATAGTCCAATGGCAAATATTCATAAAGCATCGAAATAGAATCATATTTTACCCCTGCATCTGCTTGTACCTGAACATATCGAAATGCTTTCGAGCCATTATGTGTGTACGTTTCTGGCTGATTTCCATCAAAAGACAAATGATCTAATGTTTCACATTTGGCTGTATCCAGCGCTTCTTCACGAGATTCACCATAATATAATGCTACTTTACCTTTTCCTTTTAAACCATGAATTTTAATGTACCCAAAAGTCTCTTTACCAAAATCTACCAACTGACCAGCTGCTGTTTTTTCTGTTTTTTTGGCATTCCATGGTGTAGTTGTTAGTTTAAACTCTGAAGGTTTACTCTCTGGTGAATCAAAATTCCAAGAACCAACAGGAACCCAGGGCGTACCGGATTGTTGTGCTTTTCCATTTTCATCAATCCAAAGTTTGTCTTCGTTAGTTACTTTCCAAGAAGCATCTGATTTAACATATTTTCCAGCAATATAAATAGCTGGCAACACTTCTTGATTGTATACTTTGAATGAAATTTTGTGCTTCCCGGCAGGAACTTTTATTGATTTTGGCTGTCCATAAATTTGAACGCCATCTAATAGTAACTGAAAAGGCCCTTCCGAGTAGATTTTTACCTCGTCTGGTTCTGGAATATCAACTTCTGTTTGAAAAGTGACCAAGGCATAAGGACTGTAATATTGCCAAAGCGGTGGAAATACTGCTTCGCGTTCTGTACGTATTACCTGCATTTTATTGCTTAACCAAACTTCGAAATCGCCCGGATACCAAATCCAGGTCGATTTACTTTCTTTTGACTGTACCTGAGCATTTCCATTAAAAAAAGTGAATGCCATTAACATAAGAAGCAACGCCGTTAGAGACCTAAAAATTGAAAAATGATTTTTCATATAAGGTTATATTTATTATTCTATTTGTTATTTAAATTAAGATGTTTAGTTATAAGTAACTACATATTCTTTTTTGCTTTCTAATTTTTCAATACCGTTTTGAGTTAGAAAATTTGGACTTACTGATATTAAATTACCTCTGTAATTTTTCTCATCTGCCTCATGATAAAAAATGTCGAAAGTAAAGCTATAGCGATTTCCATTTAATTTATCCATCAAACCAATATAAGAATGATTATCAATATTTTGCCTTATTTTTACAGCAATAGAGTTTACATCAACCCCTAAATAAGATGCAAAAGTTCCATCAGCATGTTCTACTATGATTTCTTTTACCAATACTTTTTTAGTTTCTTGGGTTGTCTCATCTTTATCAAATCTTGTTAAAGTTCTTATATCAACAACCACTCCTTTTCTCATCGTAAAAATACTATCTGGATTGTTCGAATCAACAACGTATTTTTTCCATTTTTCCGGACTAATACCTGGTCTGGTCACCCAATAAATTTTTACTTTTTTATCTTTTTTAAAAGGAAGCGAATAAGTTACAGCAGAATTTAAAATAGGATTGAGATATCCTGGAGTAAATGAATAATCATAAAACAAATCAATTTTTTTATTCTTATCTAAAGGTTTCAATTTAAAAAGTAATCCCGAATCAGCTGTTACATTTAATACTGGAACACTTTTAGTTTCGGAATTTTCAAGCCTTGAAAAATTCAAATTTACAATTAAACTTCCCGCTGCTTCCTTTTCGTAATAAAAGTCTACTGTATTATCTGCATTTCTAGTAGTTTTTATATGGAGACTAGGAGCTTGAGAATACAAACTATTATTAACTACTAATAGTAAAAGAAAAACTAATGATAAATTACTTTTAAACATAAAATTGACTTTTTATTGTTATACAAAAGATTTCTAGTTAAAATTAAAAATGAGATATAAAACGACAATTGTTATCCCTAATAAACCAAACAACAATTTGACTTTTTTGCTGGTTTTAGGAACTTCTGCCTCGATTTCGAAATTAGTTTCGGGATTTTTATCCACCAATGAAATGATAATCGCTGTTACCATTAAAACGGCAAAAATGTAAAAGGAAATCAATAAAAAGTGAGGCCAGGCTGTGTAAATATCAGCTGGAAAAATCCATAAATATAAAACTCCAACAAATAAACTAAAGGCTGAACCCCATGAAAGTGTCCAGTTTACAGCTCTTTTTGTAGTACGTTTCCAAAAAATACTCAATAAAAAC
>NCET01000316.1 GCA_002280815.1 Flavobacteriales bacterium 32-34-25
AAGAATTGAAGGAACTGACTTAGTTTTCTTAAGAGAATTAACTGGAGGAATTTACTTTGGTGAAAAAGGAAGAAGAGACAACGGAGATACTGCTTTTGACAACTGTGTTTACACAAGAGCCGAAGTACAACGTTTAGCTAAAAAAGGTTTCGAATTAGCAATGACTCGTTCTAAAAAATTATGTTGTGTGGACAAAGCTAACGTAATGGAAACATCTCGTTTGTGGAGAGAAACAGTTCAGGCAATGGAAAAAGATTATCCAGAAGTTACTGTTAGCTACGAATTTGTTGATGCTGTAGCGATGCGTTTGGTTCAATGGCCAAACTCTTATGATGTGTTAATCACTGAAAACTTATTTGGAGATATTTTAACTGATGAGGCTTCTGTAATTTCAGGATCAATGGGATTAATGCCATCTGCATCTATGGGAGCTGAAGTATCTTTGTTTGAGCCTATTCACGGTTCATACCCACAAGCAACTGGTTTAAACATTGCTAACCCAATGGCGACTGTTTTATCTGCTGCTATGATGTTTGAAAACTTCGGATTAATGGAAGAAGGAAAAGCAATGAGAGACGCTGTAAACAAAGCTTTAGAAGCAGGAATTGTTACTGAAGATTTAGCTGATGGCGGAAAATCTTATGGAACTAAAGAAGTTGGAGATTGGTTAGCTGCTAATATCTAATTAAACTTTATTTATAAAATCAAAAAAGCTGTCAATTTAAGATTGGCAGCTTTTTTTATGGTATTTTGTTATGAATTACTTTTCCGAAAGTATCCTAGAAAACTAAGACATAGAAATAGGTAAACTATAAAGACATCTTACTTTTTGACCATTTTTTTCTCCTGGAATCCAATTAGGGCATATTGACAAAACTCTTATTGCTTCTTCTCCTGTTCCATAACCAATATCTCGTAGCACTTTAATGTTTGAAAGACTACCGTCTTTTTCAATTATAAAAGTTACATAGACTTTACCTTTTACAGATTTCGATGGAGTTTTATAATTTTTGGCAATAAATTTATAAAAAGCCATAACCCCTTCTGGAAACTCAGGTTTTTTTTCTAGCCCAGCAGTACTATATACGGGATCATTTGAATCAGTTTTTGTTTCTTGAGCAGAAACGAGTTGTATTGTAAAAAAAGTAATTGCGATGAATAGAATTTTTTTCATATAGTAAATAGTCAATGGTTAGTAATCACAAATATAATATTTGTTTGGGATTATTTCTTACGCATACAAAAAAATAATAAAGAATTTTCTTCTTTTGAATACTGTATTGTTTCGGGCTTAGGTAACGGTTGCTAAACCTCTTTTCATTTCACTAACAATTTTAAGCTTTAACAACTAACTATAATCTCGTTGACTTACTTTTAATTTGTTTTTTTCTTTATAACGATTGTTTTGTGCATCGTTATTTCAGCGCTAAACATTTGTATAACAAAAAAGGGGACAATGTAAATTGTCCCCTTTTTTTATATTAAAGAAAAAATATTAATATCCTCCTCTGTTTCCTCCGCGAGAATCACCTCCACGGTTGTTTCCGTAACCTCCGCGAGAATCACCTCCACGGTTGTTGTTAAAACTTCTTCTTTCACCTTCTGGTTTTGGCTCAGATTTATTAACAACAATTGCACGTCCTTGAACAGTAGCTCCGTTCAATTCATCAATTGCTTTTTGAGCTTCAGCATCAACTGGCATCTCAACAAAACCGAATCCTTTACTTCTTCCAGTAAATTTATCAGTAATAATTTTAACAGAATCAACTGCTCCGTAAGCCTCAAAAGACTCTCTTAAATCTGCTTCCTCAATACTAAATGGAAGGCTTCCAACAAAAATATTCATATATACTTATTTATAATAATTGTCACAAATGTAGTCTTATTTTTTTATAACACACTATAAATAAGCTTATTTATATTTTTATTTAAAAGTGGGGGCAAAATAGTTTTGGTGGAAAAAATTAAAACCAATAAAATAAGTTGCTATGCTGCTAATTAACAGTAACTGGGATTTTGTAAAAAAAGCCGTTTTGAAAGTTCAAAGTTGGTCCAGCTAAAGGATTGTCAAAGGTGTTGACGATGTTAAATTTAAAAGTTCCCGAAATAGTTTTTTCTACTTGGTTGTATTCGGTAATTACAATTTCTCCGTTCCCGATATTAAAACCAGAAGAAAATGTAATGCTTTCTTGAGTTAAAGGATCGGTGTAAACATAAGTTGCTGTCCTAGTTGGACTAGTGCCAATTACGTAAGTTCCTGCAGCGGCCGAATTTGTTTTTAAAGTAACGATTTCAGTTGCAGTGTATGCTTCAATTGTCAATGAACCTACTGAATTGATTGTGGCTGTGGATTGAATCGCTCTCCAAAAAAAATTGTCTTTCATTCCTTGAAAAGAAGGATTGTTAAATCTAACATCTTCTTCGCAGGAGAACAAAGAAAAAAGTACCATCAAAAACAAAAAATGCTTTTTCATAAAATAAAAATTTACAAACAAAAATAAACTATTAAAACTAAAATATTCTGATTATTCTGAAAAAAAACGATTCGAAAAACAGTTAAACAATTATGTATCATAATGCTAAATTAAATATTTGTCATATAGAAAAATAATGTATCTTTGCAGCCTTAATTAATCGAGGTCGAGTACCTCAAAATTTAATCATATAGATTATGTCAGTAAAAATTAGATTACAAAGACACGGTAAAAAACAAAAACCGTTTTACTGGGTTGTAGCAGCTGATGCTCGCTCAAAAAGAGATGGTAAATACTTAGAGAAAATCGGTACTTACAATCCAAACACAAACCCTGCAACTATCGAATTAAACTTGGATAGCGCTGTAAAATGGTTGCACAATGGTGCACAACCAACTGATACTGCTAAAGCAATTCTTTCTTACAAAGGAGCTTTATTGAAACACCACCTTGATGGAGGAGTTCGTAAAGGTGCTTTAACTCAAGAACAAGCTGATGCAAAATTAGCTGCTTGGTTAGAAGCTAAAGCTGGAAAAGTTGATGCTAAAAAAGACGGTTTATCAAAAGCGCAAGCTGATGCTAGAGCTAAAGCTTTAAAAGCAGAACAAGAAGTTAACGCAAAACGTATCGCTGCTGCTGCACAAGCTGAAGCTGATGCTATTGCTGCTGCAACTCCTGCTGTAGAAGAAGAAACTGAAGTTGCTGCTGAAGAAGCTGCTACTGAAGAAAACAACGAAGAAGCTCAAGCATAATTTAGAAGCGAAAATGCGTAAAGAAGATTGTTTCTATTTAGGCAAGATCGCCAAAAAATTTAGTTTTAAAGGAGAAGTTCTGATCTATTTAGATACAGACGAACCTGAGTTATACGAAAACTTGGAATCAGTGTTTGTTGAACGCAATAAACACTTGGTTCCTTTTTTTATTGAAAATAGCTCACTACATAAGAACGACTTTCTAAGAGTTCTTTTTGAAGATATTAATACCGAAGCTGATGCCGATGCTCTTATAGGTAGCGACATTTATCTTCCGTTAAAAATGTTACCAAAACTTTCTGGTAATAAATTCTACTTCCACGAAGTAATTGGTTTCGAAGTAGAAGACAAACGTCTGGGATTTGTTGGAGAAATTCAATCACAGCTCAACCGCTGTTTGAAGTTCTTAAAGACGGAGCTGAAATTCTTATCCCAATGATTGACCATTTCCTGGTTAAAGTAGATCGCGAAAACAAAAAAATCATCATGGATTTACCTGAGGGCTTGATTGAGATGTACCTATAATTTATATTTTTGAACCATTAAGAAAATTAAGGTTCATTAAGTTTTTTTTCTTAATACCCTTAATTTTCTTAATGGTTTAATTTTTAAAATCTTCATTTTGTCCAAATTTCAATTCAAACAATTCTCTATAGAACAAAACCGTACAGCAATGAAAGTAGGCACCGATGGTGTTTTATTGGGAGCTTGGACTCCTATTGAAAACAATCCTTTCGGTGTTTTAGATATTGGTACAGGAACTGGAATTATTGCTTTAATGTTAGCGCAACGAAGTGGTGCAGAACAAATTGATGCTTTAGAAATTGATGAAGATGCTTACGAACAAGCAACAGATAATTTTGAAAATTCTCCTTGGAACGACCGCTTGTTTTGTTTTCACGCTGGCTTGGACGAATTTGTCGAAGAACCAGAAGACGAATACGATTTAATTGTTTCCAATCCGCCATTTTTTTCTGAAGATTATAAATCGGATAATGAACAACGGGATTTGGCACGTTTTCAGGATGCCATGCCTTTTGAAGATTTAATTGAAGCCGCTGCTTTATTGCTTTCGGAAAACGGAATATTCTCCGTTATTATTCCTTTCAAAGAAGAATCAACATTCTTGGCTTTGACCAAAGAATATGAATTATATCCACTAAAAATTACCCGTGTAAAAGGAACACCTACTACCGAAATAAAGCGCAGCTTATTGGCTTTTAGCCGAAATAAAATTGCAGACTTTCCTATTGATGAATTAATCATCGAAACGACACGACACATTTATACTCCAGAATATATCGCTTTGACGAAAGATTTTTATTTGAAGATGTAGATTTCCTATAATCGATTTAGAATTATAAATAATTTCCTAAATTTGAAGTCAAGCAACTACAAACAGATAGTTAAAGTAAATTTTTATAAAACTAATCAATTAAATCTGAAGCTATGGATTATAAATTTGGGGTATCAATTTATGCTGCAATCATTTCAACAATTGTATTTTTCTGGCGTCTATATGAGTTCTATTTGGATAGAAGAGGAAAATTAAAAATCTCTAATAGTTATATCACTCAACTTCCTATAGATTCAAATCAAAAAATTGGTAATGATGTGACATTTTTTGTTGTTACAATTATAAACCTTAGTAAAAACAAGCGTCAAATTGAAATTCCGAGATTTAAATTAGATACTAAAATTAATGGGAAAGAATATTTTAATTTTTTAGATTTCAATACGACAGAAAAATTCCCAAAAGCTTTAGAACCTGGAGATAAGTTTTTATACAAAGTTAATTCTAAAGCTATTGATGAAAATTTTAGAAAAACTGGTGTATCAGAAATTAAAACAATAATTATTGATACATATGGAAAAAAATACTATTCAGATTGGTTTAAATTATAGATAAAGCACACACATATAAATCTTTATCAATTTATAAATTGAGAGAAATTGCTGTGTTTAATGCTAATTTTGGTTTTTCCTAAAAAAACTTGTTTTATAACTTTATAACATTGGATGTTGTTATAAAATTCGATCAATTTTCCTTTTTGTTCTATTTTTTGCGTAGCTTTATTTAAACCCTCAATTCCCTAATCATGAAACCAGACTTATTTCAAGCCCCGGATTATTACAACCTTGACGAATTATTGACGGACGAACATAAATTGGTGCGTGATGCCGCACGCGAATGGGTCAAACGCGAAGTTTCGCCTATCATTGAAGACTATGCTCAAAAGGCAGAATTTCCAACGCAAATTATCAAAGGGCTAGCTGAAATTGGTGCTTTTGGGCCATATATTCCCACCGAATATGGCGGTGCAGGATTAGATCAAATTTCTTATGGTTTGATTATGCAGTTGGAAATACGGTAGCGAAGAACAACGTTTGAAATATTTACCCAAACTAGCTTCTGGAGAATTAATGGGTTGCTTTGGCTTGACCGAACCCAATTACGGTTCTGATCCCGGAAGTATGATTACCCATTTTGAAGACAAAGGAGATTATTACTTATTAAACGGAGCTAAAATGTGGATTTCTAATGCGCCTTTTGCTGATATTGCTGTTGTTTGGGCAAAAGATGAAACCGAAAGGATTCACGGTTTAATTGTAGAACGTGGAATGGAAGGTTTTTCAACCCCCGAAACGCATAATAAATGGTCGCTTCGTGCTTCGGCAACTGGAGAATTGATTTTTGATAATGTGAAAGTGCCCAAAGAAAATATTTTACCTAATAAATCAGGATTGAGTGCGCCGCTGGGTTGTTTGGACTCGGCGCGTTATGGCATTGCCTGGGGCGCAATAGGTGCAGCAATGGATTGTTATGATACGGCTTTGCGTTATGCGAAAGAAAGAATCCAATTTGATAAACCCATTGCCGGAATGCAATTGCAGCAGAAAAAATTAGCCGAAATGATTACCGAAATTACCAAAGCCCAATTGTTGACCTGGCGTTTAGGTGTTTTAAGAAATGAAGGCAAGGCAACTTCGGGACAAATTTCTATGGCCAAAAGAAATAATGTAAATATGGCTATTCAAATTGCTCGTGAAGCTAGACAAATACTCGGCGGAATGGGAATTTCTGGCGAATATTCGATTATGCGTCACATGATGAATTTAGAATCGGTGATTACTTATGAAGGAACGCACGACATTCATTTATTGATTACAGGAATGGATATTACAGGAATTTCAGCTTTTAAATAAATGTCTGAATTGCTCTTTTGTTATGTGTTTTTTTCGAATAAATTAAAATTATGGATTTAGAAACTTTTTATGAATATTGCCTTTCTAAGAAAGGCGTGACTGAGCATTTTCCATTTGATCAGGATATATTAGTGTTTAAAGTAGGTGGGAAGATCTTTGCTTTATCATCATTAAAACAATGGGAATTAGGGAAACCATCGGTTAATTTAAAGTGTAACCCTGATTTGGCAAAAGAGTGGAGGGCTCAATTTGAGGCTATTCAGCCTGGTTATCACATGAATAAAAACCATTGGAATACGGTTGTTTTAAGTTCAGAATAGATCATTCTTATGGTTTGGTTTTTAATAGTTTAACCAAAAAACTGCAGCAAGAGTTAATAAATTAAGGTTTTTTTGATTCTGGTTTTTTAAAGTAGGATTATTGACTTTAAAGTTTTGTTTTAAAGCAAGAAAAACAAAAGTGTACAAAATTTGTTTTTTAAAATTTAATTCCTCACATTTGTCATGTAAACGTTTACATTTATCAAAATTGTCAAATTTAAAAGCGGTAGCTGAACATTCAAAGGTTTCTATAGCCACAGTATCTAGGGTGATTAATAATGATCCTAAGGTAAGCAAGGTTACTGTGCTTAAAGTTCAGGCTTCTATTGCGGCTTTAGAGTATAAACCTAATCGCGTTGCGCAAAGGCTCAGAAGTACTAAAGGTAAAACTAAATTACTGGGTTTGATTATTCCTGATATTCAAAACCCTTTTTTCGTTGATGTGGTAAGGGGAGTTGAGGATTATGCTTATCAGCATAATTTTGCGGTTATGATAGGGAATTTTGGTCAGGACGAAAAGAAAGAAAAATTATACTTAGATATTTTTCAATCTGAAAATATAGACGGTTTGATAGTGGCACCCATTCATGGTAAGGACAAAGGGATTGAAAGCTTAGTGAAAAAAGATATACCAGTAGTTTGTATCGATAGAGGTTTGACTGAGATTGATGTAGATGTTGTAAAAGTAGATAATGAACAAGGTGCTTTTAATGCAATTGATCATTTGTTAAGCATTGGTCATAAAAGAATTGCATTTATTTCGGGTAATTTTAAAATTCCAACATATATAGAACGTTTATCGGGTTATAAAAGAGCTTTAGATAAATATGGTATTGCTTATGATGAGAGTTTGGTTTTTGCCAGAAACTCCGATTATAAGAGTGGATTTGAAATTGCCAATAAAATTTTAGAGATGGATAATCGTCCAACAGCTATTTTTTCTGGAAATAATCTATTGACTTTGGGAGCGCTTGAAGCCATACATGCTAAAGATATTAATATTCCAGAGGAAATTTCGATTATAGGTTTTGATGATATGCCTTGGTCTATTTCATTAAATCCACCCTTAACTGCTGTTCGTCAGCCAGGTTTTGATATGGGTACGAAAGAATGGTTGATCCAAGCAAGAAAAAAGAAAATGTTATATTAAAAACAGAGTTGATACTGAGGAAGTCTACTGCTCGAATAGAGTAGTATTTTTTATATCTAAAAATGTAAACGTTTACATTTTTAGATTGAAAGGAAATTTCCACTTAGGTTATTGTGATAGAGTGATTTATGTTAAAATAAAAAGAATGAGAGAAATTGTGGTTTTGAATCCTAATCGTGTTGTTTTCGGGGAGGGAAGTATGCAGCGATTTATTAGTGATTTTGTAGAAAAAGGTTTTAAACGAATGTTTTTGTTGAGTATAGTAGAGCTTAGGACTACTTTAGCTCCTTTTCTAGAAGAATTAAGATCACACGGAATTGCAATTGTTACAGATGAATCAATAGTGGGCGAACCTACATTTGATGATTTTAATCAAGTTTTGGCAAAAGCCAAAGCTTTTGATGCTGATAGTGTTGTAGGTATTGGAGGAGGTAGTGTGCTGGATGTGGCTAAATTAGTTGCGGCTCAGTTAAAAAATTCACAGACCTTAGATGAAATAAAAGGTATTGGAAATCTTAAAGAGCGAAAAATTTATGTGGCTTGTATTCCTACCACTTCTGGTACAGGAAGCGAGGTTTCGCCAAATGCTATTTTTGTAAATGATTTAGGGGAAAAAGTAGGGATTATAAGTCCGTATTTAGTTCCCGATGCGGCATACATAGATCCTGTTTTAACCGTTTCTTTGCCAAAAAGTGTTACGGCTGCAACAGGAATTGATGCTTTAACGCATTGTTTAGAAGCATATACCAATAAACTTAGAAGGGGTTCGAATTATTGCAAAATATTTAAAAAGAGCCTGTGATGACGGAACGGATTTAGAAGCCAGAGCTCAAGTTGCCTTAGGAAGTATGTACGGAGGCATGTGTCTTGGACCTGTAAATACGGCTGCAGTACACGCCTTGTCTTATCCTTTAGGAGTAGAATATCATATTCCACACGGATTGTCAAATGCTTTGTTGCTGCCTTATGTGATGGAATACAATATTGAAGCCGATGCTAGTAAATATGAGCGAATAGCTGAGATTTTAGGAGCAGAAAAGAAAAGCAATTCGAGAGAAACTGCTTTGGAAGGAGTAAAAATTATGAAACAATTAATTGTTGATTGTGGTTTACCTGTTTCTTTAAGCCAGGCAGGAGTCAAAGAAGAATCGATTCCTCAATTAGCAGAAGGAGCCATAAAAGTGCAAAGATTATTAAAAAACAATATTAGAGAAATTGCGAGAAAAACAAAAAAATATAGTGGAGTAGTGGTACCAATGGTAACCCCATTGCGTGCTGATTTAAGTATTGATCTTGATGCTGTAAGTACTTTAGTGAATCATTTAATTGATGGTGGATGTCATCCGTTTGTACTGGGAACTACAGGAGAATCAAGTTCGATTACTTTTGAAAGCAAAGTAGCATTAGTGCAAAAAACGGTCGAAGTAGCTAAGGGAAAAGCAATGATTTATGCTGGAATTTCAGGAAATTGTTTTCAGGAATCCTTAGATCAGGCTACAAAATATACTGATATAGGCGTTGATGTTCTGGTGGCGCACGTGCCTTACTATTATCCATTGAATCAAAATCATATTTTAAATTATTATCAGCAATTGGCATCGGCAGTTTCGTTGCCGCTTATTGTTTATAATATGCCAATGACAACCAATATGTCTATTGATTTAGATATTGCGGATCAATTGAGTAAACATTCTAATATCGTTGGTTACAAAGAATCAGAACGTGGCGAAGAGCGTATGGCAAAAGCCATCGGATTGTGGAAAGACCGTGAAGATTTCTCTTATTTATTAGGTTGGGCTGCCAAATCTTATGAAGGAATCCTACTTGGAGCTGATGGATTAGTACCAAGTACAGGAAATTTAACACCACAATTGTATAGTACCATTTATGAAAGTGTTCTAGCTGGAAATAACGAAGCCGCTCAAAAAGCCCAAGAAAAAAGCGATGCTATTTCTAAAGTATATCAGGAAAACCAAATTTTGTGCAATGCTATTCCAATTTTGAAATTCTTATTGGCAAAATATAATTTGTGTACAAAAGCTGTTTTGTTGCCAATGATTGCTCTAAATGAAGCTGATGAAAAGATAGCAACCGAAAAAATAAATAACTACGGAACCGATTTAAAAAGCTTAAACAGTATAGAATAATGGAGAATAGAAAGCCAATATTAGGAATTACAATGGGAGATCCTGCCAGTATAGGACCCGAAGTAGCTGTTAAAGCCTTGTTGAATTCTAAAGTGTATGAAGTTTGCCAACCTGTTTTAGTAGGTGAAGCCGATGTTTTTGAAAAAGCAATCGAGTTTTGCGGATTGGATTTAAAAATAAATAGAATCTCAAAAATTGCTGATGCCAAATTCGAAAAAGGAATTGCTGATGTTTTTGATTTAAATTATATGAATATCGCCGATTTAAAGATGGGCGAAATCACAGCCGAAGCAGGTGATGTAGCTTTTAGAACCGTTGTGAAAAATATCGAATTGGCTTTAGCCGGAGAAATTGATGGAACCGTTACTGGGCCTATAAACAAAGAATCGATTCAAAAAGCAGGTCATGTTTTTGCTGGACATACTGAAATATACGCACATTACACCGATACCAAAAAATACGGAATGTTATTGGTGGAAGAAAACCTAAGGGTCATTCACGTTTCAACTCACGTTTCATTGAGACAAGCTTGCGATTTGGTTAAAAAAGACAGAATTCTAGAATGTATTTCTCTTATTGATGAAGCTTGTAGAAAAATAGGAGTTGAAAATCCTAAAATTGGTGTCGCAGGATTAAATCCACATGCCAGTGATGGAGGACTTTTTGGTTGGGAAGAAGAACAGGAAATATTTCCAGCAGTTCAAGAAGCTCTAAAAAGAGGATTTAATGTAGAAGGCCCTATTCCAGCCGATACTATGTTTCCAAAAGCTATTGGTGGTGTTTATGATGGCTGTGTAGCCATGTATCACGATCAAGGACACATTCCTTTTAAAACGGTAGGTTTTAATTGGGATCAATCCAAAGGACAAATGAAAAGTGTAAGAGGAGTTAACATCACATTGGGATTACCCATTATTAGAACTTCAGTAGATCACGGAACTGCAATGGAAATAGCTGGAAAAGGTATTGCCAGTCCAGATGCTATGGTTCTTGCCATAGAATATGCTGCCAGATTACATAGAAACAAACAAGACAATCAATAGGGAGATGATAGCGGTTATATCAGACGATTTTACAGGTGCTGCCGAAATTGGCGGAATTGCGCTTCGCAACGGATTTTCTGTTACGATAGATACTTGCGTGAATGCAAATTACAACTGTGATGTTTTGGTAATAGCAACAAATACGAGGTCTTTGTGTAAAAATGAAGCTCAAAAACAAATTAAAGAAGTTACAGAAGAATTACTTAAATTACATCCCGATTTTATTTATAAAAAGACTGATTCTTTATTAAGAGGAAAGATAGGAGACGAATTGGACGTGCAATTAGCAATATCAGGAAAGAAAAAAGTATTGTTAGTTCCTGCAAATCCAGCGATGAATAGGACTATTGTTGACGGAGTGTATTACATCAATAATATTCCTTTGATGGATTCTAATTTTTTTGGAGAGGAGTTTGACAAAGGAACTACGTCTAATGTATTAGATATGATTGGGAATGAGTATAAAGACCAATCGTTTTCTATTTCTTTGGGACAAAAAATGCCTCAAGAAGGTTTTATAATTGGCAATACACCAACGAATGAAGATTTGATGGGCTGGGCTAATGTTATTGATGATACGATGTTACCAGCTGG
>NCET01000590.1:0-1356 GCA_002280815.1 Flavobacteriales bacterium 32-34-25
GCAGCACCAAATTTTTGACCTACTAACATGTTTCTCAATTCTTCTTTGGCTTCAGCCAAATCATGAATAATCAAAACTCCTTTTCCAGCTGCTAATCCGTCTGCTTTCAATACGTAAGGTGGTTGCAACGTTTCTAAGAAATCACATCCTTTTTCTACAGTTTCAGCCGTAAAACTATCGTAAGCTGCAGTTGGGATTTTGTGTTTTACCAAAAATTCTTTGGCAAACTCTTTACTTCCTTCTAATTGCGCTCCAATTTTTGAAGGACCAATTACGGGAACATGACTCAATTGAGCATCATTCAGGAAAAAATCATAAATACCTTTTACTAATGGATCTTCAGGACCTACAACAACCATTTCTATTTTTTCGGCAATAACCAAAGCTTTAATCGCTTCAAAATCGGTTACCGCAATATTTACATTTGTTGCTATAGCATCAGTTCCAGCATTTCCAGGTGCCATAAAAAGGGTGTCACAAAGTGGACTTTGAACCATTTTCCATGCAAACGCATGCTCTCTTCCGCCTGAACCCAATAGTAATATATTCATGTCTTTAAATTTTAGTTGCAAAAACTCATTTTTTAGAGTGCTGCAAAAATAATTGCTTTTGAACCCGCCTGAACCCAATAGTAATATATTCATGTCTTTAAATTTTAGTTGCAAAAACTCATTTTTTAGAGTGCTGCAAAAATAATTGCTTTTGAACTTAAAAAATAATTATTTATTAAAAAGTTGTCGATTCTCCATCTTTAGTTCCTGTTATAATCTTATTTTTGAAGAAATAAGCACTTTTATGTTTTCTATTTTCGACCTTTCGCTGCAATTAAATGCTTTCCCAATCAAGAAAGCAAAATCCGATTTGGACAAAATAATTGCGCTTTCTCCAACCGAAAAAAAGCAATTTATTGAAAATCAGAAACAAGCTATTGTTGAATTTCATTTAGAAAACAATACTTTTTATCAAAAACTAGTTGGTTCTAAAAAGGATATAAACTGGGAAGATTTACCCATTTTAAACAAAACCAATCTCCAAATCCCTTTAGAATCCCGACTTTCAAAAGGTTTTACAACTAAAAATTGTTACATCAACAAAACTTCAGGTTCCAGTGGTACGCCTTTTATTTTTGCCAAAGACAAATATGCTCACGCACTCACTTGGGCTTCTAATATGTATCGATTTGGTTGGTTTGGAATCGATTTTAATCGTTCATTACAAGCCCGATTTTATGGAATTCCGCTGGATTTTATTGGGTACAAAAAAGAACGTTTTAAGGACTTTTTGAGCAAACGTTTCCGATTTCCTATTTTTGATTTATCGGATGCTGTTTTAGAAAAAATGCTGAAAAAATTCGAA
>NCET01000590.1:1365-2118 GCA_002280815.1 Flavobacteriales bacterium 32-34-25
TGAATATGGCGCTTCCGAACTGGATTTGATTGCTTTTGAAAACCCCGAAAACGAATGGCAAATCAATTCCGAAACTCTTTTTGTGGAAATTCTGGATGAGAACAATCAGGTTTTGACTTACGGCCAAGAAGGTCGCATAGTAATTACTTCTTTGTTCAACAAAGCGCATCCTTTTATCCGTTATGATATTGGTGATATTGGAATTTTGGACGAACGAAGTACTTCGGAAAAACCCATTCTGAAAAAACTTATTGGCAGAACCAATGATATTGCAATTCTCCCTAGTGGAAAAAAATCACCAGGATTAACATTTTATTACGTAACCAAATCGATTATTGAAGATGATGTAAACGTCAAGGAATTTATTATCAAGCAAAGAAAAATCAATAGTTTTGAGATTGAATACGTAAGCGAAACCAAATTAGATTTGGCACAAATTCAAAAAATAGAAGAAGCCATAAGTTTATATTTAGAACCCAACTTACATTTTAAATTTATTAGAAAAAATACTTTAGAAAGAACCGCTAGAGGAAAACTAAAACAGTTTACATCATTTTTATAATATAAATAAAATAGTATATTAGTGTTTTAAAATATTAAGCGATGGATTCTAAACTTATTCTTTCGGAAGAAACTATTTCTAACACCATTTACTACATTAGAAATCAAAAAGTGATGCTCGATAGAGATTTAGCAACACTTTACGGTATTGAAACAAGAGTTTTAAAACAAGCCGTGAAAAGAAATATATCC
>NCET01000591.1 GCA_002280815.1 Flavobacteriales bacterium 32-34-25
CAGCCTCAGCTAATTCAATTTCTTTTCTTCCCCAAGCCGCTAGAGAAATGTCTTTTACTTTGAAAGCCACATAAGGCGTAGTCGTTGTACTCATTTATATTATATTTGTAATTGTAAAATTTTTGCAAATTTACGTAATAACTTATTATTTAAAAAGCATTCGGGGACATTTATGATTTGTTTAAGTTCCTAATCGAAAGTATTTTAGATTGTAGATTAACGATTTAGGATTTTTGATTTATGAAAAACCAAGTAAAATGGATTTCCTAAATCTAGTTGTGACCTAAATTTGAAATCTGAAGTCTAAAATTTGAAATCTAGAATCTTTATGCCTTTATATAAAAAAATACAATTTAATTCAACAACTGCTATCTACGTTTGGAAGATTAGCGAACCGTTAGAACAATTATTCGAAGAAGTAAAATTAAATCCTATTTGTCAATCTCGAATTGAAAGCATGAAATCCGAATTGCATCAACGAGGTTTTCTTAGTGTTCGCAAACTTTTAAATGAAGCAGGCTATACCGATTTTGATTTGTATTATGACCAATTTGGAAAACCACACCTTCATGACGGAAAACATATTTCGATAACCCATTCGTATCAGTTTTCGTCCATCATCATCAGTGATGAAATTGTAGGAATTGACATCGAATTACAAAGAGAGAAAATAATTCGTATTGCCGATAAATTCTGTGATGCCGAATTCCAATATTTAGACCGTGAAAAAACTGCCGAATACTGCCGAATACATTAAAAAGCTAACGGTGATTTGGGGAGCAAAAGAAGCTATTTTTAAAATCCGAAACGAAAAAGGAATCAGTTTCAAAGATCATATTGCAGTTGATGAATTTGATTTGGATCAAACCCAAACTACAGCAAGTCTTCATTTTGATGGGTTGCACAAAGAATTCAATGTTTATTTTGAAGAAGTAGAGGATTTTACTTTAGTCTATGCTTTAGAAAAATAGTTTTTTTAATCGTAAGTGATTTGTTCCGCAAAGATTCGCAAACAGATCCACAAAGGCACACTAAGATATTTTTAAAAATTTCTAGAATTTTTTTAATCTGTGTTCCAGAAAAAAGCCAGAGGAATCTGTGTTCCTAAATTTTTTTTGCTCGATTCTCATAAATGCTTACCATTAAAAAAGTCCCCATTTTTCTAGCGCGACGTTTTAGAATTTCGACATTTTCGCCTTCAAATGATTCTTCCAAAGTAGCGAACCATAAATTCAACCAAATCCCAAATTCATTTGCACTGATTTTACCATTAAAATGTTCGTCTACTTTATTGTGGGCTTCAAGAGGATTGCCCTTGTAAATTTTTCCACCAAAGAGATTCATCTCCCAAAAATCAGTTAGTTTTTCGAGATGGGCATCCCAATCGGTTATCATGGTGTTAAAATAAAAGCCGATTTCGGTATCGGCTCTTATCTTGTCATAAAATTGATGTACCAGAATTGAAATATCAGCTCT
>NCET01000014.1 GCA_002280815.1 Flavobacteriales bacterium 32-34-25
ATAAAAAAAAACAGGATTAAATTTCTTATAATTTTTTTATTAGATCTATTTTGTGTTCCCAATACTATTGATAAAGTCATAGGAACAATAAAAAAAAATATAACAGAATTTACATATTTAAAGTAACCAAACAAAAAAAACAATAAAACAAGAAAAAAACCTATTAAAATAATATTGAACTCTTCCTTAAATTTAACAAACAATATATTGTCCTCATCAAAAATTAGTTTTACAAAAAAAAGAAATACCACAACACCTGAAGAAAAAGTTCCGACTTGCATTATTCCTATTTTAGCAGCAACAGAGGTACTCAAAAACATATAGATAAAGACCCCAATAAAAAGTAAATATTTCATTTATTTTAAAATAGTAGAACTATTTAACATTTAATCATTTTAATACTCTTGGCAGGATTACCGGCCCAGATTTCATTTGAAGGAATATTTTTGGTAACAACAGAACACGCTCCAATGATGGAATTTTTCCCTATAGTAACTCCTTTTAAAATCGTTGTATGTGCCCCAATAAAAACATTATCTTCAATCAGTACGGGTAATTTTATTGCAGTTTGTTTATCTATTGATTTATCCTTTCGGATTATAGGATCTAGATTATGAAAATCAGTATCATAAATTACCGTATTCCCCCCAATAGTTACATTGTTGCCAATTATTATTTGGTGATTGCAAATAATGGCTGTAGCACTCATACCTACATTATCGCCTATTATTAATTCTCCTTCGACCCAAAAAGTAGTTTTTTGTTGGCGACCAATTACATTAAAATTAGCACCGCTATTTATTTGTAAATTAGTTCCTATTTTAAGTTTCCCGCGGCGTGTAATGTCAATTTTTAAAATTCCAGCAACTTTGAGTCCTTTTTGAAAAGTAGCGCCATTTAAGTACAACATAATTTTAGCAATAGGATTGTAAATTGGATTTATTACTAATCTTTTCATTTTTCGACTAGCTTTGAATAAATATGTAAGCATCTATTTAATATTATTATTTACAAGCTAGTATTTGTTTGTAATAGTCCATATAAGAATTTACAACAGCTGTGGAAGAAAATCTACTAGCTACATTATGATAGCACACCATAGCTAAATTCTTATATAAAGTATTATTTGTCATAATCTCTAACATCTTATCAGCAATCTGTCCTGGTTTGGTTACTTCTACTAGTAATTGTGTTTCATTGACAACCCAGGGAACTGCCCCTGATTTTGAACCACCAATAACCGGGAGACCATAAGACATTGCTTCAATCAAAACTACCCCAAATGATTCTTCTAATGCAGGATGAATAAGTAGATGGGATTTTTTAATATCTGCAATAAGTAGATGATGAGGCACGGCACCATAAAAGAATAAGTGCTGTATCCCTAAAAGAACAGCATCCTTATGTGCCATTCCATTTTCTTCTGAGCCACTTCCATAAATATGTAAGCTCGCATTAGGAATCATTTTTTGAAATTCTCGAAAAGCCAGTAATCCCACTTTACCATTTTTACGAGTATCCCATCCATTGTTAATCATCAGAACCCGCGGGGCTGACAAAGTATTGATTTTGATAATTACTTCTTTTTCAATATCTTCTTTTTTCACGTTTACTACTGTCGGATTTGGAATTACCTTAACAAATTCACACCTTTTACCGGCATAATCTTGCATATATGGTGAAACTGTAGAAGCAAATTTTACTTTTTTTAGAATTTGTTCTGACATTAATAGACGTCCAAAACGATATATATTTTTGAAGTAGCGAAGTACTTGAAATGCATTATCATGAATCGTGACTAAATAAGGGTAGCCAGATTTAATCGCAGGACCGGCAAATTCATACGACCAATGCGCATGAATAAAATCAGGTTTTGCTTCTTTTATAGATTTAAGTAAGTTTTTTTGTTCTAGAGCATAAAAATCAACCATACGTCCTAGTTTATTTTTATTAAATCTAAAAGAATTAGGCCTAGAAGGAACCACAATCCACGTGAAACTTTGGTAGTTGTATTTTTTTACGCTATAATCTCCATTGATTGCTGTAGAAGTTGTAATAGCTGTAATGGTATGATTTTGCTCTAATAATTCTTTAATTATAGTTCCTATAAACGGCGCTCCAAAATACCCTTGCGGCAAATCATCTGAACTAATATTAGGCAAGAAATCGGTTATAAAGGATTTGTGTGTAGGAGCAAGAATTGCAATATGCATATTGTTATATTTTTAGATTACCAATAACAAGCACCTTCAACAGTTGAAGCACCTATGGGTTTTTCTTCTTCATCAGGTTTTACCCAATGTTTATTTATTAATTGGGCATAATTATAATTCGGATTATAATTAACATCTTCCCATCGTTTACCTCTAATTCCAAAAAGTAATTGGAGACTCCCCCCCAAATGAACCACTTTTTTGCCCTTCTTTTTCACGTGAGCCGCCAACGAAAATCCATAGGCACCACAGCCTATTAAACAAATATCATAATCGTGATTGTCTATTTCAGCCTTCATAAAATCGAGAGCTGCAAACCAATCTGCAAATTGGGTTGGGTTTCCTGCAATACTTTGAACTGCTTGTATCGTTTGCAATTCAAAAGAGGGTAATAAATTATTTTCAAATAATAATTCCCTTTTTTTATATTGTTTTTCCATAGTTGTAGCAAATGGATGAACCACCAATATTTTTTTCCCTTCCAGTGCTTTGGTCCATGGTATTTTGGAAAAGTAAGGATTTAACAATTCAAAATTAATTTTAGTACTCTTTTCCAGTTCTTTCTCAAATAACTTTTCCTCAGCTAACCATGAACCCAGAACATCTATTTGTGGGATATCTTCCTGCATTAATTCACAAAATTTCTCTATTTTATCTTGTCTTGCAGGAAAGAATCCGCTCCAGTTTTGCATTTGGTGAATGATAGAATCTTCCCACCACCAGCGTTGTGTTTTACCCTGAATATATTTGAGGTAATTATTTTTGCCTTGGGTTACTCCAACATAATTAAGTAGACAAGCTAACTCCGTACTACCAAAACGCGCAATCATACACGGTTTATCCGCTATCAAGGCATCATAAATTATCTGGGAGGCCACCTCTGCATCTTGAATAGATTCGGGTTTTGGTTTTTTACCATTAAATAAAGTTTGATAAACTTTACGAGTGCTTTTTAATGCAAATATTTGGTATTTATTCATTTTTTAAATTGAGTATAAGTAGATATAATTATATAATCCTTATTTTAAGACTAATCATTCCAAAATTATTGGACTTATTGTTAGTTATCTATTTATTACATAATTTGCTAAAGACTTTTTTATGTTTATTGCTATACTTTTTTCTTGCTTTGTTAAACCAGCAAACCATAAAAACAACAGATATGATATGCCACCAACAGCAAGGATGCTAAGTAATTTAAACAAGCCCTCTTCTAAAAAAAGACTCACTATATATGTCATAAAAAGTGATAATAAAAAAACAAGAGAACATCTTAAAACAATATTTTTATAAAATATTGATAATGATAAGCCGCAATTGATTTCAGAAAAATACAAAACATTAAAAAATTGAGCCACAGAAAACAACATAAAAGCTATATAAATACTGTACGCGGGAAAACCTAAACTAAAAAAAGCAAATGCTGCTATAATTGGAGTTAAATTCAATATGGCACTTATTTTTTGAAAACTTTTAATATTTCCAACAGCACTAATAGCGTTGGTTAGTGGTATGAATAATTGTTCTATCAAATTACGAAATAATAACAATCTACAAAAAACAACCGTAAATTCTGGAACATTTTTCAGCCATAAATGAAGTAAATAAGGCATTTCAATTAAAAAAGGAACATAAAGAAAGCTCAAAAGAAAAAAGGAAATTTTAGTCCCCATCAATGTAGCCTTCAACATCATTTCTCTATTTCCTGCACCTTCACTTTTATCTATTAGAGGATTTAACGCTTTTGTAAGAGTCAATGCAAAAACTCCTAATTGCCCACTAATTTGAGCAGCAATACCCTGTGCTGCATTCACCGTAGTGCCAAAAAAAACATTTAATACTATAGTTTGCCCATAAAAAGCCCCCATACTGGTTGCCGCTCCCAACAAGGACCAACCAGCAAACCCGCTAATTTCTTTCAATAAGGGTTTGTCGTAATAATGACGAAGTTTCAAGACGCATTCGGCATAGTAGCGGTGGCAATAAATACGGCGTAGTATTAATAAGAAAATGGATAGCGAAGCCATCAAAAAACCATAGGCTACCAAGTGGTCTTGGGAGCTATAGGTAATATACAAGGCAATTCCCAGTTTTAAAATTGCTTCAATAATACCCAATATGGCATATACCATCATATTTTCGTGACTGGTAATAACTGCCTCATAGGGAACAGAGATTACTGTAAAAAGGGTACTTATTACCATAAACTGGTAAATGATTTTCGCTACGCCCAATCGCTCTGGTGCTATGTTTAATATGCCATTGATGAAGAAATATCCGGCTATTTCCAATACCAGCAAAATCAATAAAGCAATGCCCCAATGCAGGAGTGTACTCATGTTGAAAATCCGCTTCACTTTTTCGAGATCGCCGGCTCCCTGAGCAAACGACATAAAGCGTTGGGTGGCTGCCGCCATCGAGCTGTTTAAAAAACCCAACATGGCAATAACACCTCCCACCACATTGAACAAACCAAAATCGGCTACACCTAAAGCTGCCAACACGAGGCGTGTAGCATATAAGGAAATAAACATTGTAATGGCCATACGGGCATATAAAATACCTGTATTTTTCGCTACGCGATGGGCTGCTTGCATATATTTTGTTTGTAGTTTATTGTTTGTGGTTTGTTGTCCAATTGAACTTTATATTTAGAATCATATTAAACAATTCTTTAGCGATTAAACCAAAACTACTGTTGTACTCTTTGTTTCTCTTTTGAAGATTTCCAAATCACTTGCCACCATTTCTTTTACCAATCCAGCTAGGTCATATTGAGGTTCCCAACCCAATTTTTTGGACTTGCTAGGATCGCCAATCAACAAATCAACTTCGGTAGGTCGGTAATATTGAGGATCTACTCGTACTACTACTGTACCTATTGGCAATTGGTAATCCGGATGGTTGCAAGCTACAATTTTGGCAGTTTCATTCTCATTTTCTCCTTCAAAGGCTAATTCCATGCCTACTTCAGCAAAAGAAAGACGCACAAAATCACGAATATAAGTGGTGACCCCTGTAGCAATAACATAATCTTCGGCTACATCCTGTTGCAAGATTCTCCACATGGCTTCTACATAATCTTTAGCATGTCCCCAGTCTCTTTGTGAGTTCAAGTTTCCTAAATACAAGCAATCTTGTTTCCCCAAAGCAATGGCAGCAGTTGCCATGGTAATTTTACGGGTAACAAAGGTTTCCCCTCTTCTCGGTGATTCGTGGTTAAATAAGATACCATTACAAGCATATACACCATAAGCCTCACGGTAGTTTTTGGTAATCCAAAAGCCATATATTTTAGCCACACCATAAGGAGAACGAGGATAAAACGGAGATTTTTCATCGTAAAATCCTTCCTCATTTTTATTTTCTGCTAACCCTCCATACAATTCTGAAGTAGAAGCTTGATAGATTCTGGTTTTCTTTTCAAGACCAAGAATTCGTACGGCCTCTAATATTCGTAAAGTACCTATTCCGTCCACATTAGCCACATATTCGGGAGAATCAAAAGATACTTTCACATGAGACATGGCTCCAAGGTTATAGATTTCATCAGGCTGTACTTCTTGAATAATTCTGATGATATTAGTAGAATCCGTCAAATCACCATAATGCAATTTAAACCCAACATGATTCTCGTGCTGATCTTGATAAATATGATCAATACGTTGTGTATTAAAAGAAGAAGCACGTCTTTTTACTCCATGAACTTCATATCCTTTTTCTAATAATAATTCCGCTAAATAAGATCCATCTTGACCTGTAATTCCTGTTATAAGGGCTACTTTTTGTTTTGTGCTCATATTCTTATTTCTTTATACGTTTTTTGTTGCTCGTTATTCGTTTTGCGATAGACGATAAGCGATTTTACATTTTCACTTGTTTGTACTGATCCACATTCTCTAAAAACCAATCGTATGTTTTTTGGATTCCTTCTTCTAAATTCGTTTGGTGTTTCCAGCCTAAGGCATGCATCTTAGAAATGTCCATTAATTTTCGTGGCGTTCCATCGGGTTTGGTATCGTCCCAAATAATTTCGCCTTGATGGCCTGTAATTTTCTGAATGGCTTCGGCTAATTGTTTGATCGTTAAATCCTCGCCTGTTCCTACATTGTATAAGTATTCTGGTAATTTGTTTTCCAAAGCAAAAACAACAGCCTGTGCCATGTCATCTACAAAAAGAAATTCTCGCATGGGTGTGCCGCTTCCCCAAAGTACAACGACAGCATTATTGTTGAGTTTGGCTTCGTGAAACTTGCGAATCATGGCTGGTAAAACATGTGAACTCGTCAAATCGAAATTGTCATGAATCCCGTATAAATTAGTAGGCATCAAACTCACGAAATCCTTCTCGAATTGATTTCGGATGGCTTGACAAGCTTTTACTCCTGTAATCTTGGCTAACGCATACCATTCGTTAGTAGGCTCTAAACTGTCGGTTAACAAATACTCTTCTCTTAAAGGTTGTGGTGCTAATTTTGGATAAATACAAGAACTCCCCAGGAAAATAAATTTTTCCACGCCCAAACGATGTGCGGCATCAATAAGGTTGTTTTGAATTTGCATGTTTTCCATCAAAAATGCGTAAGGAAAATTATTGTTGGCAAGAATTCCGCCCACTTTTGCTGCTGCATCAATGATAACATCCGGTTTTGTTTTTCTGATAAAATCCCGAACCACTTTTTGCTTTCTTAGATCTAATTCCTTGCTAGTTACCCCTATTAAATTGGTATATCCCTTACCTGTTAAGCTTCGCCAGATAGCACTACCGACCATACCCTTATGTCCGGCGATATAAATTATTGAATTTTTATTTATCATTTTTGTATGTGGATTGAATCTGTTCTGTGGAAAAAAGATCAGTGACTTATAATTAGATGCTGTATTTACTTTATTACCGAATACAATTGCATGATTTGTTTAAACTTCCTTATACCTGAAGTTCCTACCCCCCTAAAATTCGCCAGTTTGTCATAGTCTATAGCCTCCAGTAAATTAATATACATCTTCTGCAAATCAGATGGTTTTAAATCAATATTGTATTCAACACTATAATACTTAATCAACACATTAAACATACTGTTGGTAATTTGTCCCTCCAGATTTATTGTTTCCCCTATGGGAACAGGAATATCCGTGGCAGTAGATTCTACTTGTTTACAATAAGCCGCTACAATTTTTAAAGCATGATTAAATTCCTGAAACGAAACAATCTTATCTGTTGTCGACATAACTAAGTTTCATATTAAAATAAAAGGCAAAAAGAGTAAAGTACAATTAGACTCTCTGATAATCATCTTCTAATCTTACAATGTCATCTTCACCAAAATAAGTTCCATGCTGTACTTCGATAAAGACAAGAGGTTCTGCGAAGGGATTTTCAATTCGATGTTTTACCCCTTGCGGTATAATAGCGGTATCTCCCACTTTGTAATCCTGAACAAGACCATCCAGGGTAATACGACCAACTCCTGAAACAATAGTCCAGGCTTCTGAACGGTGATGGTGGTATTGGTAGGAAAGACGCCCTTCTGGATCAACTAAGATCCTTTTCACCTTATGCGTTGCGGCATCGTCTAATACCCAATATTGCCCCCAAGGTCTGATATCATGTTCCATCTTAATTTGTATTTAAATAAATTTATAATAGTGGTGAATCGATCGATTCTAAATATTGATACACCTGCTTAACATCTTGAGAATGTTCTTTCTGAACAACCAATAGGGCATCTTCGGTATGCACAAGCAAACAATTTTGCAAGCCAACAAAAGCAGTATGCAGATCAGACCCAATCACAATATTGCCTTTACTATCCGCCTGGTGACCATTTTGTACCAAATAATCATAAACCGATTCAAAAGAACCTAAATCAGACCAACCAAATTGCGTAGCAACTACTTTGATGTTTTTACTGCGTTCCATTACCGCATAATCAACACTAATAGAGGGAATTTGAAGAGAGGCATCATGATCTAATCGATTATCAATACTTACCATCCAAGCAAAATGAGCGCTATTATAGACCGTTGGCTCTTGTTTTCTTAACTCCTCCAAAAAAAGTCCGGCTTTAAAGCAAAACATACCGCTGTTCCATAAAAAAGTATCTTTCTCTAGAAAGGAGACAGCCCGTTCTAAATTGGGTTTTTCATGAAAGGCCAAAACATCATCCCCACTATATTCAATGTAACCATAACCAGTTTCAGGGCGGCTGGGCTGTATTCCGAAGGTGACTAAAAAATTACGCTTAGCCAATGCTATGGCCTCTCGCAATGAAGCTATATATTGTTTTTCCCCCTCAATAAGATGATCCGACGGTGTAACGATTAAGATATCATCCGGATGACAATCAAATGCAGCGAAGGCAATAGCGGCAGCTGTATTTCTGGGCGTGGCTTCTACGATATGGGTAAAAGGAATCCCTAATTGATGCATTTGTCGGTTGGTCAACTGACTGTTCTCTTTATTCCCAACTACAATAACATTATCTGCAAGAGGGGCATTACGCGCTACCGTAAGTTCAAATAAAGACTTACCATCAAATAAATCTAAATATTGTTTAGGCTGACTTTTTCTTGACAAGGGCCATAACCTGCTCCCTACCCCACCTGTTAACACAACATGGGTAATTTTAGGTTCGTTGATCATAATTTTTCGTTTAATAGTTCAATTTGAAAAACTTCACGACGCAGACTAGAACTGGAAAAACGATGATCTCTCGTATTAAAATAGAGTTCAATTCCTTTTTCTTCACAATAACTTCTTCCGGTAAAATCACGTTCTTGATACTCATCTCCAACTATACGGACATCAATATGAAAGGCTTTCAAAATATCTTCTAAATCCTGTTCTGTGGCATAAGGCACAATTTCATCAACGAATTTGCAAGCCTTTAATTGAATGTAACGTTCCACAACAGTTTGGGTGGGTTTATTTTTTTCAGGACGGTCTAATGTTGGATCAGTTTGCAGACCAACAATCAAATAATCACAATGCATCTTGGCCTCTTCTAACATTTTAACATGTCCGGCATGTAATAAATCAAAGGCACTAAAAGTTATTCCTGTTTTGATCATAATTACGTTGTTTAAAAAATAGTACTAATTCAGTTACCAATAAATGATTGTAGATTAACCTTAAAAAAAGGATGTCGTAAAGAGCAAAATGAGACAAGGGTACCCCGTGAATAGTTACATATGTCCTACTCATAAAAGAAAAAAATGTCTTTGTTTATGTGATAAAAAGCGTCTTTAGGGATGCCATACAAAGCCTAAGTATTTTTTTAAAAAACACAAAACTTTGAATTATCTGTAACACCCAAAAATGCAATATTACAGTTACAAAATTAACAGGGAGATAAAGACAAAATAGAAGGATTTAGTTGTTAAAAAGTCTTAATAAGGAATAAATACCATTAAAATTACTACTAAAAGGATTAAAACAGAATTATTTTTACTTTTTAGAAACATTTCTACATTACTAGGAATTGTAGCTATTGAAACTATCAGGTTGAACAAAAAAACCTTTATTGTTGACAGATAATACTTTTGGATTGTAACCTAATTTTATTTTTAAAAAGCGATCTTAAGATTCTACGTGGTTGTCAAAGTACGGAACTTTGAATGATGTTGCCAATTCAATTGGATTCGGCGACTATAATATATAATGTTAAAAAAATGAATTCTAAAATTACTAAAATTTGCTGCATTGGTGCCGGATATGTGGGCGGACCAACGATGGCCGTTATCGCCCAAAAATGTCCTCACATACAAGTAACAGTGGTTGATTTAAACGGGGAGCGGATTGCCGCCTGGAATGATGAAAATACAGATAATATTCCTATTTACGAACCAGGTTTAAACGCCATCGTTAAAGAAAGTAGAGGAAGAAACTTGTTCTTTTCTACTGATGTAGAGCGGGCAATTGATGAAGCTGATGTCATTTTTATATCGGTAAACACCCCAACCAAAACCTATGGCAAAGGCAAAGGCATGGCAGCCGATTTGAAATATATCGAGTTGTGTGCCCGACAAATTGCCAAGGTTTCCAAAGACAATAAAATTGTGGTGGAGAAATCGACGTTGCCGGTGAGAACGGCTGAGGCGATTAAAAGCATTTTGGATAATACCGGAAATGGGGTGAAATTTCAAATTTTGTCCAATCCGGAATTTTTGGCTGAGGGAACTGCGGTTTCCGATTTGTTGCATCCGGATCGTATCTTAATTGGCGGGGAAGTTGCAACGGAAGAAGGACAAAAAGCGATACAAGCTTTAGTAGATGTCTATGCCAATTGGGTGGATGCGGATAAGATCCTGACGACTAATGTATGGTCCTCAGAATTGTCAAAACTGACGGCCAATGCTTTTTTGGCGCAACGGATTTCATCCGTAAACGCGATGTCGGAGTTGTGTGAAAAAACAGGGGCGGATATCAATGAAGTGGCCAGAGCCATTGGTATGGACAGCCGTATTGGTTCCAAATTCCTAAAATCATCCGTTGGTTTTGGAGGCTCCTGTTTTCAAAAAGATATTTTGAACCTGGTTTATATTGCCAAGTCCTACGGCCTGAATGAAGTGGCCGATTATTGGGAACAGGTGATTATTATGAATGACCATCAAAAGAAACGTTTTTCGAATAAGATTGTCCAAACACTTTACAATACCGTTGCCGATAAAAAAATTGCCTTTTTGGGATGGGCATTCAAGAAAGATACCAATGATACCCGGGAATCTGCCGCTATTTATGTGGCCGATGATTTGATCAATGAGCAGGCCAATATTGCGGTGTATGATCCGAAAGTATCTGCCAAAAAAGTGCTGGCCGATCTGGATTATTTAGAAACGAGAACTTCCGAGGCGAACCGCAGTTGTGTGACTTCGTTTGAAGACCCTTATGCTGCCTGTTCCGGTGCGCATGCCATAGCGGTGTTAACCGAATGGGATGAGTTTTTGGGTTACGACTGGAAAAGAATTTATGATGGTATGCAAAAACCGGCTTTCTTGTTTGATGGGAGGAATTTGTTGGATCGTGTCCAATTGGAGGCGATTGGGTTTGTTTATCAAGCTGTCGGCTCTTAAGTTTATTAGTACCAAGTAATAAAAAAAGCTATTCATAAAGGTAAATGGAACTACGCAAGTTCTCCCCAACCGAAATAAAGTTTAGCTATAAATTAGATTCTTAGATTAATCACAGGCAAAACATAAAGTAATGGTTATTTCATTCAAAAGAAAGACTTACCGAATGGAAAAACATCAAACACTTTTTAAACAAAAAAAATACAACAGTTAAATAAATCAAGGATGAATTGGTATGTAGTATACACCAAACCCAAATGGGAAAAAAGAGTAGCAGAGCAATTAAACAGATTAGGGATTAGCTGTTATTGTCCTACAACTATTAAAGTCCGCCAATGGTCTGACCGAAAGAAAAAAGTTGAAGTACCACTATTCAACCATTACATATTTGTACAATTATCAGAAAAAGATCGAAATATGGTGTTTTTATCTCCCGGGGTTATTCGATATTTATTTTGGCTAGGAAAGCATGCCATTGTAAAAGATGAAGAGATTAACACAATAAAAAAATGGTTAAATTCCGGAAATAGCATGGATATTTCTGTTGTCGAGTACAATGTAGGAGCAACGATAAAAGTAAATTCAGGGCCTTTTATCGATCAAAAAGCTATTATTCAAGAAATAACTAATACTCATTATGTTTTGGTATTAGAATCCCTTGGCTGTGTGCTAAAAATGAAACATTCATGAAAAAATCCTTCAAGTAACTAATCTAATAGAAAAACAACAAGCCATTGATTGTATATAGTTTAAAATTGGATACCTGGTATCCGAATAAGAACCCATATAAAAAATAAAAAAGAAACCGTTTAACACGAGAAGTATTTATCGACGACTAACTTTACAAATTCAAGTTTGAAATCGTTACCATAATTAATCTTTCATTCCCAAAAAATGCCCCCAAATAGTTCCTAACTTCTTGGGGGCATTTCCTGTTTTATGGCAGAGCTACTTTTTTTTGTAACTACACCGCCATTGCGTCTAAATTATTTAATAGTCTAATCTAAAAAGCTCACTTTTTTTGATACCGAGTATTTTTACCAATCGGTCTAGTTTAGATAATTTTAAATCAACTTTACCTTTTTCAATTTTATTGTAATCATTAATGGTTATTTCCATTTGAATAGCAACGTATTCTTTACTCAAATTACTTTGCTCTCGAATCTCTTTAATCTTTAAACCAAACATATCCCTCATAAATTAAAAATTAATAAATTAAATGTCTACTAAACAACTGCAGCTTTGTACTTACTAAGGCAAAATTATATAGTAAAAATGATATGAGAAAACAGCTTATAAAACTACCCGCTTTTAAATAAAAACTTTTAAGTTTTTGACAACATTAGTATTTATTTTAAGTTTTAATTAAAAAACAAAAAAGAGTAATTAAATACCAAAAAAACATAATTTAAAAAAAAAGTATTTAGCATTATATTTTAAGGCATAAGCCTTTTTTTTTAACAATTTAATCAATAAGTAGTATTATTAAAACCTATAAAATAATTTTACTTAGAGTCAGTCTGAAAACCCTAATTAATGACTCTATCTTATTCTAAAAAAACTAATTATTTTTCATAAATGATATTATTAAAAATACTACTATTTATTTCCGGCATTTTAGGTCTGATTGTTTCCATTATTTTATCCAAAAATTACAAGTCGAATAAAATTATAAATATTTATTTTATTCTCTTTTTATTGATAGTTTCATTGAGACAATTGATAATAGGAATACATTATCTTTATTTTGAAAATTATTCTCAGGACAGTTCTTTCGAACAGTCAACATTCTTAATTCTGGTATTACCATTGATCTATTTATATTTTAAAAATTTATCAATGGAGATTGAATCATTCAATGGAGTAGAATTTTTGAAAATTTATATTTTCCCGGTATTGCTTTTTGCAACTATATGTTATCAAACACATTTCATGTTACAGCACGAATATATTCGGTATGATTTAATCTTGTATTTAATACAGGTAGTGTTTTCAATGGTATATCTTTTTTTATGTTTTGAAAAAATATCCAAAAAGAAATGGCTCACAAAAGAAAGTAGCACTAAAAAATTCCAAAATAGCTTACTACGGAAATGGACTAAACTACTAACCATTTCAATTCTTCTAATTGCTATAAAACATCTATTCTTGTTTATTATGAAAATATTCAATAATGAAGAACCTGCACTGTTTACTTACCACCCAGTAACAAGCATAATGATTTTGATTATTTGTTTTAAAATATTGTATAATCCTGAAATATTTTATGGCTATAGCTTTCTTAACTCAAAAATTAATAAAAATCAACATTTCGATCTAAGGTTTGATAATATTTGGCATATATCCAATAATGTTACACCTAAAAACCAGCAGGACAAAGCCTTACAAAATAAAATTGAATCAAATATTTTAAAATACATAGAACAAATTGAAAAAACAGTACTGGAGAATGATCTGTTGGCAAAGTCAGATATAACAATCAATGATATTGCAAACAAACTAAATATCCCCAAAAGTCATTTAATTTATTTGTTTAAATACCATTCCAACGTTTCCTTCATTGAATTAAAAAAAACCGTAAGAGTTTATTATGCAACCAAATTAATCCATGATAATTTTTTAAAAGCGAACACCCTAAACTGCTTAAGTAAAAGAGTCGGATTCAGTTCCTATGACCCTTTTTATCGCAGCTTTAAGGAAGTTACCGGAAATAGTCCCATAGAATATTATAACCTTATCAGGGTCAACGAGTTGACAAATTAACCTGTTTACTACCTCTTATTATTATCTATTATTATTATTATTTCGACATCAAACAACTAATTCTAAATCATTTAATTACACAAATTATTCCTCCAAAATTAAATAGTAATCACTACAGTTTTATTCAAAACTACTAAGAAAAATAAAAGGAAATGACTGCCTCTTTGCTCTTGAAGTACTTTTTTACATACCTCACTAGGCAGATATCCAAAGCACACAATACCAATCTTTTAAAATAAATATCTCCTTACCTTAAAAAGGAAACTGTAAAACCGAAAAGGAATTAATACCATTTTTTTTTACCCCAAAAAAAAATATCAATACTAATTTTACAGTGTCAATTAATTTTTTAATCATTCAAAAGATTGGTAATAAATTTTTGTAACAAAACTAAACACACAAGTTTTACATTCTATGCTAAGATTAAACTACAAAGATTTTTTTATAAATTTTATTTGATGAATTATTATAAGACTGCAAAACCAGTAATTTAAAAAAAAATCAATTACTAATAAGGATTGTTGATAATTGATTATTGGAAAACTCATTTTAATCTAATTACTAATTATAAAATAAGAACTACATTGAAAATTTTAAAATACATCATCAACGAACAAAAAATACCTATCATTTTTAGTACCACCATAACCCATAATGAAGTTTTGTCATCTGGATTATCAGCCGGTTTCCTGATTTTAAATTTTGATCTTAATTATAAGAAATTCCAAGTGAAATGCTATGGAGAAAGCACTTAACTGAACATTAAAAAATCAGCAGAAGATGAAGCTGTAATTGAAAACTTTTTAAATAACCAATTCTATACAATGAGAATGTAATATTTTAAATACTAGCAAAATAAGGATTTCCCAGATTGATATAATTTTACAATAGCGGTCTTGTAAGTGATATCAAAAACAAGTCTAAAATTGTTTCAACAATTATATTTACTTTAAAAAAACAAGAAGTTTTCAAATTGAAAGTTAAAAAAAACGAATATTCGGATAGAGTACACTTTTTACAAGTAAAAGGTTTTACACCTAAATAAATAGCATGAAAAAGTTACAATTAATTAGATTGGTTAAAAAAAGCTGAAACATCAAACTTAAAAATAAATTCGATACTTACACCCAATACTTTCGCAATCTTAACCAGTTTTGAAATGGTTATATCGACTTCTCCCCTTTCTATTTTACCATATCCACTAGTGCTCATTTTCAGCTCATCTGCAACATATTCACGAGTTAGGTTTTTTAACTCTCTTATTTTTTTTATATTTTTATAAACTATAGGATCCATTTCAACTAAAAGTTATCAGACGTGGTATAACTGTAAATAATTACGACAAAAAAGAATGATTTTTATTTTCAGATAGATCATCAAAATTACAAATAATGGCTCCCTCAGTCCATATTAATAGTGACAAATATTCCTTAAAAAGGACATTTTAACACGTTTATAAATATAAACTTACCTTTATTTGTGTTTTTAAACGATGTTAACAAACCATTCGTCAATGTTTTGAAATAAAAGCACCTATATTATAAGATTTTGAGTATGATAGGCTATAAAATACCAAAGAAAATCCGGCAAAAGAATCGCAACAATATTGCATTCCGATAAAAGAGGTTATACTATTTCAAAACAGAAATAAGTCGGTTTGATAGAAGATTAATCAAAAAAAGAAGAAAATTGATTGATAAAAAAAAGTACTAGCCTTTTTAATATATCTATTTTTTACTGTAACCTTTACTATACAACTGTGGAGTTGTACCCGTAATTTCTTTAAAAGTGATAAAAAAAGGATTATAGGAGGAGAAACCAACTTTAGCTGCCAAAGAGTCTAGTGTATTCGATTTTAAATAGTCTTTTTCGATTAAATTAATAGCATCATAAATGCGTATAATTTTTTTAAAATCGGTAAAACTAACCTTAGAGTGGTATTTAAAAACAAAAGTAATATGACTTTTAGGAATTTCTAATTTATTTGCAATATCGTTTATGGTAACAGATGATTTTCTAAAAATTTCATGTTTAAGAACTAAATTCTCTATATCTGACAAGTAAACAGGAATAAATTCTGATATCTTTTCATGTAAAACTAAATCTTGACCGTTAACTATTTTTTCCTTTATCTTGATAATCCAAAAATCTTTTAAAATATAATTGGATACACGATTCTCTTTAATTTTTTTGTAGACATCATTATAGCCGTATAAAATTTCGGGTGTACTCAGAATTTTAAAAAAAATAAAATCAAATAATAATGCTGAAATCCATTGATAGTTTTGACCGAAAGAATACTTTTCAATTTCAATTTCGATAAATAAAACTATAAGTAACCTAATACTTATCAGACAGCTTACTACAAAAAGAAAAACGGTCCATTTTTTCAACACCTGATTTTGTACCTTGGCAGTAATCACTTCTGTCTTCCGAAACCAAATATTCTCCTGCAAAAAATTAAAGCATAAGAATAAATAAAACAAATGAAATAGAAAAAAAATAAGATAGAAAACAGAACGGGATGAGAATGAAAAGATAGAAAAATTATCAAATACAATAATGCCTAATCCTAATAATATAGGAAATATAAAATGTTTTAATTCTTTGGGATCAAAAATTTTCTTATCAGCTACTAAATTTTTGAAATACAAGTACAGTGAAGGAAACGCTATTGGAAAAAAAATAATATAGTAAGAGTGAAAATGGTTCAAAAACATGAGTATTCCAAATCCGTTTAACCCATTTAAAAAAAATTTAACAGATAAGAGACTAAATATAACAAGTAAATAAATATTTATTATTCTGTTTGTTTTAAACCTCATTGAGATAATTGCAACACTAATTATCCCTAGAATTCCAGATAGAATATAAAACAGATTAAATAAAGAGACCATAGTTTCAAAATAATTAAGTAATCAATCTATGAGAGGAACTATTAAAATATTTTTTTTATAAATTTTCTCCAAAGACTTACAAATATATTTTCTTCCCAAAATATTTGACAAGACAAAAGTAAAGCTTAAACATCTCAAAAAACAAAATCATATTTGCCAAAAACTTAAAAATCCTTACCAAAAAGATTAAAAAAAAAATTACACTATTTCAACAGCTCTTTTGTACTTCCAATTTCATAAATTCGTTTGATCAATATAAAATAACTTCATTCATATCAAAAATGACAACACCTAAAACGTACTTTTTTATCATAGCAAATTGTCTAATAATAATTATACTAATTTTAAAATGGATAAAACACAAGGAATATAAACAAAATAAGACCCACTTTATAAACTGTTTCTATTATCCTAGTTATAAAATAATCAATTCAAGAAGTAGGAATTCAAAAAAAAATAAATTGATACAAAATAATTTGAGTTTAACCATTTTGACTTTATTAGGTATTCAATTGATTGGTATTTTATTATTTAATTTTTTAAAATAGCATCCATGTTATTAATTACAACAGATATGTAATTCAAAAATAAGAAAGAAGTATTCAGTAAAAATCAGAATGAAGGCAATAATATTTTTAATATCTTATAAACCTTTATTTTTTTCTAAAGAGCCTTATTGGATTAAAAACTTTTCTTTACCTTTACACAGTTGTAAATAAAAACTATGAAAGTCTAGTGACCCTATTAGTGATCCCGCTCTTAAATATTATAAATAAAGCCCCATTTTCCTGGGATTAACATAAAGGTTTCGGAGCCTCTTTCTCCGCCAGGCCTCTTTCTCCGCCAGTAGAAATACAAATTGAATTAAAACCCTTTAAATCGTATGATTTAAAGGGTTTTTTCGTTTACAACACCTTCAAATTATTCATTAATGCGTGAACCTAAAGGGATAAAATCGGTTACCCTAAACTATCCGAAATTAGGGTAACCGATTTTTATCTCTAGGCTATTATTTACAAAGCTTCCGAACCAGTTCATTAACCAGTTCAAGAAGTAGTTCACTATCTGAACATCTTGTGATATAGTCTTTTTAGAATTAAATTTAATAATAACTAAAAGGTTACCACGATGAAAACAAAAGTATCTATTCTCTTTTACGCAAAGAGAGCCAAAGCCAGTGTAAACGGTTTAGTCCCTATTTACACCCGAATTACCATTAATGGCAAAAGAATTGAATTAAGCTCCAACCGATTTGTAGAAATGTCCAAATGGTCGACAGAAGCGGGTAAAATGAAAGGCAATTCAGAAGAAGCTCGTTCAATAAATAGCCATCTTGATATGTTGAGAATTCAAATTATTGATATGCAAATGGAATTAGTACACAAGAAAATTCCAGTAACAGCCGAAACACTCAAAAGTAAAATACTAGGAGTTGACGAAAGAGCAAGAATGTTAATCCCAATCTTCCAAGACCACAATAACAAAATCAAAGAACTGGTTGGTAAAGAATATGCACCAGGAACATTAGAACGTTACAAAACATCTTTGAGCCATACTATTGAATTCCTGCAATGGAAATACAAAGTTTCGGATATTGAGATAAATAAAATAGATCACGCCTTTGTTACTGATTATGAGTTTTGGTTAAGAAGCGTTCGGAACTGTGCCAATAACACAGCGGTTAAATACATCAAGAATTTCAATAAAATAATAAAGCTTTGTCTGGCCAATGACTGGCTTGACAAAAATCCGTTCGCAAATTACAAATCGAAAGTAAAAGAAGTAGAACGGGTTTATTTATCTGAAGAAGAAATTCAGAACATCATCAACAAAGATTTCAAAACAGAAAGATTGTCTTTGGTGCGTGATATATTCCTTTTTAGCTGCTTTACTGGTTTGGCATACATAGATGTCAAAAACTTAACAAAGTCACATATAAGCATCGGTATTGATGGTGAGAAATGGATATTTACCCACAGACAAAAAACCGAAACCGCTTCTAAAATCCCTATACTCCCAGTTACTCAATTGATTATTGATAAATACGCAGACCACCCAAAAAGCAATAATGAAGACAGACTTTTGCCAATTCTTACTAATCAAAAAATGAATGCTTATCTAAAAGAAATAGCGGGCGTTTGCGAGATTGAAAAAGAATTAACCTTCCACATTGCCCGACATACTTTTGCAACCACTGTAACGCTTACAAATGGCGTTCCGATTGAAAGTGTAAGCAAAATGCTGGGGCATAAAAATTTGAGAACTACCCAACACTATGCAAAGGTTTTGGATAAAAAAGTAAGCGAGGATATGCAGATTTTGAGAGATAAATTTTCAATGAAATCAATTAATCAAGAGCAAAAACAATTAACATCAAATTCTTAATGTTAGATTATTTCAATGAAAAAAAATACTAATTTCTAAAAATTAAGAAGAAATCCCCAAACTCATTCCGTCTGTTATTGCAGGCGGATAACCAAAAACATCTCGTTGTTTTTGATAACGGTAATTAAATCGAATGACCGTTTAAGATGTTGATCTAAAACTAATTGCATACATTAAGCTCCAGAGATCTTCTCCAATATTTCCTCCAGTTTCATTAAAAGCTCCAACATTCCAATCTACAAACTACATTCAATAAAGCATTTTCCTAACCTAAATTGTTTTTTTTCAAAACAGGTTGTACAACATCGATAAATCCATCATACTGCCTGTTTCTTAATTGTTGAGAATAAGTTGCCGGAACATCAACTTTAATCCAAGTAAATTCTGTTATAATAAATGTTATCGTTTTTGGAAAGTACGATTTTGTATTGGTATTATTTTGAATTATCAACAAAATTCAATTTATATTCAAAATTTCAGTTGTTAATTTGCAATATGAAAATTTTAATAATAGAAGACGAAATTGATATTGCTACGAGTATTAAAATTTACTTGAGTAGAAATGATTTTATTTGTGAGTCAGCAAATTCTCTAAAAGTAGCAATCGAAAAAATCGACTTATATTCGTATGATTGTATCCTATTGGATTTAATGTTGACAGATGGGGATGGATTTAAAATTTTAGAATTACTTAAAAAACAAAATAAAACAGAAGGCGTTATCATAATTTCTGCCAAAGACACTCTTGAAACTAAAATTGAAGGGCTAACACTTGGTGCCGATGATTATTTAACAAAACCATTTCATCTTTCTGAACTACTTGTTCGAATCCAAGCATTAATCAGACGCAAACAATTTAATGGAAATAATGTAATTTCTTTTAATGAAATTGAGATTGATACAATAAACAAATCGATTAAAATTAGAGGTAACAAAATTCAATTCACAAAAAAGGAAATGGATTTATTACTATTTTTGGTAGGTAATAAAAATAAAGTATTGTCCAAAAGTGCAATTGCAGAGCATTTATCAGGAGATATGGCTGATATGTTAGACAATTATGATTTTGTATATGCTCATATAAAAAATATGAAAAAAAAACTGAAAGAAATGGGTGCTACAGATTATCTAAAATCAATTTATGGAACGGGTTATAAATGGGGAGATGAATAAAAAACTACTTCAAAAAACACTTAATTATTATTTCATCTACGCATTAGTTATACTAATCACAGTTGGTCCTGTATTTTATTTTGTGTCTAAAATTATATATGAAGACGATGCTAACGAAGATTTATACGCAATAAAAAATCAGTTCGATAAATTTACAAAAGACAATTTAACGGTAAAGGATATAGCAATCTGGAACAAGTTCAATCGTGATGTAAACATTGAAAAGCTCAACGGCATAAAGAAAGACAGTTTGTTCGATCATAGTTATTATGACGCTCTTAATAAAGAAAATGAACCATTTAGAGTACTAAATTCACCAGTAAAAATTGAAGATAAATGGTTTACTTTTTCTGCTAAAATAAATATGGTTGAAAAGGAAAATCTAATCGGAAGTACAGTAATCCTTTTCATTTCCTTATTATTGTTACTGATTGTCGGTTTTTTTATCATTACCAAAATAATTTCAAAAAAACTATGGCAACCATTTTATACAGCATTAGATAAAATGGAAAAATTTGAAATTGACAAATCGACATCTGTAAAATTAATCAAAACTACTACTGAAGAATTCAACAGATTGAATAACGCTATTGATAGCTTAATCCATAAAAACAGCAGTATCTATCAAAGTCAAAGAGAGTTTATAGAAAATGCTGCCCACGAATTACAAACGCCAATTGCTATTTTTAAAGGAAAATTAGAAAATATTTTACAACGAAAAGACCTAAACGCTGAACAATTTAAATTAATTGATGATTTAAATAGCACTACTTCCAGACTAGTTAAACTCAATAAAAACTTGTTAGTATTGTCAAAAATAGATAGCAATTCCTATAATGAAATCGAGAAAATTAGCTTAAACAATACAATAAACAGCCAATTAGATTTTTTTAGTGAACAAGCTCTTTCAAAAAAAATAATCATTACAACCACATTAGTAGATGAAGTCACAATCAATTCAAATCATATTTTGGCAGAAATACTAATTAGTAACCTGTTTTTAAACTCCATAAATCACAATACATTAAATGGTCTAATTAATATTAAACTGACTAATGAGCGACTAACTTTCTCAAATTCAGGTTCACTTTTACCATTACAGACAGAAAAAATGTTCGAGCGTTTTTCTAAATCCAATCCAAGTTCTAAAGGAAATGGATTAGGATTATCAATTATCAAAAAAATTGTAGATGCAAATCATTGGACTATTAACTACCATTTTATAAACCGAATACACACTTTTGAAATAGTTTTTTAAAATTCAACATTCCTTCAAATTGCATTTTTACTTTTGTCTAATAAAATTAAAACAATAAGATAAATGCGAATTAAAATCATTCTTTTAGTCTCATTTCTATTGCTATCAATAGCAAATTTAGTAGCCCAAGAAAAAGTGGTAACGGTATCGGGCAGTACAAAAGACAAAATTACCAAAGCAGCTTTACCTTTCGTTAATGTAGTTTTAAAAACTTCAAAAGATGCTTCTATAGTTGCTGGCACAATAACCAATGAAGAAGGAAGATTTTCAATTGCTAACATAAAATCAGGAAATTACGTTTTAGAATTTTCATTCATTGGTTACAAAACCAAAACTCAATTGGTTTATGTGGGTTCACTTTCCGAATTTTTAGATCAAGGCACTGCAGAATTAGAGGAAGATACCACAACTTTACAAGAAGTAGTAGTAGTTTCCGAGCAAAATACTATTGGAGAGAAAATGGATAAAAAAACATTTTCTATGGCTGATAATATTAGTCAAAGTGGTGGTTCAGTGCTGCAATCAATGCAAAATTTACCGGGTGTTACAGTGCAAGATGGCAAAGTACAAATTAGAGGTAACGATAAAGTTACCGTATTAATTGATGGTAAGCAAACGGCTTTGACAGGCTTCGGAAACCAATCAGGGTTAGATAATATTCCAGCTTCAGCAATCGATAAAATCGAAATCATTAATAATCCGTCAGCCAAATACGATGCAAATGGTAACGCGGGAATTATCAATATCATTTACAAGAAAAACAAAAAAGAAGGCTTTAACGGTAAAGTCGGTTTTACTTCTGGATTAGGTGCTTTATGGGAACGAAAAGAAAATTTACCTGCAATAAGACCTCAATACTCACTAACTCCAAAAGTTAATCCTACACTATCACTTAACTACCGTAAAAATAAAATCAATGCATTCTTTCAAGGCGATTATTTATATACCGAAACGCTAAATAAAAATGAATTTGTGACGCGGACATACAATGACGCAACAATTATTAACCAACAATTAAAAAGAAACCGAAATACACATTTCACAACTATCAAATCGGGAATTGATTGGAACATCAATGACCATAATACACTTACTGTTTCGGGTTTGTTTGGTTCAGAAAAAATTATTGATAACGGCGACCAGCCCTTTTTTAATGCGGACTATTCCGAGCGATTGCGACTTTGGACATTTTTGGAAGATGAATTAAAGACAACATATATGGGAACAGCATCGTATCAACATAAATTCAAACAAGCTGGACATTTATTGAATATAGGTTTCAATTATACTTTTCATAGAGAAGATGAAAAATATTTTTTCGATAATATTCTACCTACTTCAACCAGTAAAGATGCTTTCAAATTGTTGTCAGACGAAAGTGTAGTAGATTTTAATATTGATTATGTGAAGCCTTTAAAATACGGTCGAATTGAAACAGGGTTTAAATTTAGAAACCGAATTATTCCAACCAATATGCAATTCTTTCCTGGAACAAATTCGCCTTTAGATGCAAGCGCAGGAGGCGAAGCAACTTATGAAGAAATTATTCCTGCAGTTTATGGAAACTACATTTATGAGACTAATAAAATCGAAGCAGAAATTGGATTACGTTTAGAGTATTTAGATTTAGAATACGAAGTAAATCCAAACCATCCAACCTATAAAACTGATGGCTATTTCTATTTAGAACCGTTTCCAAATTTTCGCTTTGCCTATAAAATCAATGATAACAACAAACTATCGTTGTTTTACAACCGCAGAATTGACAGACCAAATGAAGTTGATATTCGAATATTTCCAAAATATGACGATGCCGAAATTATCAAAGTGGGAAATCCTGCACTGCGACCACAATTTACCAATTTAGTAGAATTAGGTTTCAAAAGAAATTTAACAAAAGGATATTTATATTCGGCTTTATACCATCGATTTGCTAATGCAACGATTACAAGAATAGCATCTACCGTACCCAATAGTAATCTAATTTATGCCATATTTCAAAACGTGGATAAAAGTTCTAATACAGGTATAGAAATGGTTCTTTCCCAAGATTTCACAAAATGGTATTCCTCCAATCTTAACCTAAATGCCTATTACAATCAAATTGGTGCGTTTACGGTGCAAAATTTATATCCACAACCCAATACCTTTTCAGCAGCAAAACAAGAGGTTTTATCAGGAAACATAAAGTGGAATAATACGCTGCACTTGCCCAAAAAAATAGATGCTCAAATAACGGCAATATATTTAGCCCCAGATATTATTCCGCAAGGCAAAATAAAATCGCGATTTTCAATTGATTTAGGGTTAAAAAAATCAGTCCAAAATGGCAAAGGAGAATTCTTTCTTAATGCAACAGACATTCTAAACACTCTGGTAATTAAAAAAGAAATTCAAGGGCAAAATTTTAGTTACACTAGTGTCGATTATTATGAAACACAAGTGATTAGATTAGGATATAATTATAAATTTTAATTTTTAAATCAAGTCCAATGAAAAAATTACCAGAAATCACCATAGCATTTTGGATAATGAAAATTTGCGCAACTACTCTTGGAGAAACAGCAGGAGATTTATTTTCAATGACACTTAATATAGGTTACGCAATAAGTTCATTAATTTTAATAGTTTTTTTTATCATTACACTTCAAATGCAATTGTATGCAACTAAATATAAGCCTCTACTGTATTGGTTTGTAATCCTTGCAACAAGCACAGCTGGAACTACAATGTCGGATTTTATGGATCGAACATTGGGATTAGGATATGCCGTAGGATCATTAATTCTAGTTATACTATTAGCGATAACATTTATACTATGGAAAAGAACAGAAAAATCAGTTTCTGTAGATGATATTCATACATTTAGAGGAGAGACATTTTACTGGATAGCAATATTGATTTCTAATACATTAGGTACAGCTTTAGGAGACTTTTTAGCAGATAATTCTGGACTTGGATTTCTTGGTGGTGCTACATTAATAGGCAGTTTGCTACTACTTATAATTTTAGCACACTATTTTCTTAAAGTTTCATCAATAGTATTGTTCTGGTTTGCATTTGTTTTAACTAGACCATTTGGAGCAACTTTTGGAGATTTACTTACTAAACCAATCGAAAAAGGAGGTTTAAATTTTGGAACTATTGGTTCATCCTTAATCCTTTTTACAATTCTAATGCTATTGATAATCTTTGCAATTAAGAAAAACAATGAGTTAGAAAAAGTAAGCTTGATTGATAAAAATTAATCTCAAAAAAATAAGTTAAAAAGCACTACTGATTTCAAAATTCAATATTTCTACAAAATTGGTTTACAACTTTGGCTATTATTAATTCAAAAATAAATAGCAATGAGAAAATCAGTAATTATTTTAATAGCATTAGTGTTATCTACAATCGCTTTTGCTCAAAAAGTAAAAGTTACAAAAGTACCAGAGATTGTATCTAAATCTCTATTGTCAAAATATCCCAATGCAAAAAATATCAAATGGGATAAAGAGGAAAACAATTATGAAGCCAGTTTTGAAAATAATAAGATCGAAAATTCAGTCTTATTTAGTGCGAATGGTAAAATCATCGAAACAGAAGTTGAAATTACCGTTGCACAATTACCGAAATCAATTCTTAATTACATAGGTAAAAACTATAAAGATCAAAAAGTAAAAGAAGCGGCAAAGATAATTTCAGAAAAGGGTATCATTACTTACGAGGCTGAAATTCAAGGAAAAGATTTGTTTTTTGATGAAAACGGTAAATTATTATCAGTTAGTTAATTCTTTCATATTAAAGCACTCACATCATTTGGCGTGAGTGCTTATTTATTTTTAAATATCCTAATAAAAACTTGGTTGATGTATACTGTTTTCATAATAGTTGCAAATCATTGTGCCCGTAGTACTGGAAATGATGAAATTGATGTGGTAATTATCATATTCCTTCATTCACCTTCAATCTTCTGGAATATCTAAATCAAAAAATTAAAAAACAGCGTTCTCAAATAGATGTTTTTCCAACCTTTTTCAGTCATAAACTATTAAAATAATATTTAATGAAAGTATCCAGCAAAATAAACTTTATTAGAAGGAAGCTTACTCGTTATCTTACTTCAAACATTGGAAAATCTAGTAATGAAAAAATAGATGCTGGTAAGTTTAACAATAGAAATATTAAGATTCTAATAGTAAGACCAAATCATAGATTAGGAAACTTACTTTTATTAACACCTGTTGTAAAAGAATTAGAAGATATTTTTACAAATCCCTCTATTGATTTATTCGTAAAAGGAAATTTATCTGAAATCATCTTTAAAAATTATGATTCTATAAATAAGCACATAAAACTACCTAAAAAACCTTTCAATAATCTCTTTTATTACTTTTTAATTTGGACAAAATTATTATTTAAAAAATATGACTTGGTTCTTAATATTGATGAGTTTTCGTCGTCAGGAAGATTAGCGTCAAGCCTCGTAAATTCCAAATATAAAATTATTGGAAATGATAAAAAATGGTCTGAAAAATCAGATTCACATTCTGAAATATTTAAGCATATGGCAATAAAACCCATTGTGTTGATAAGAAGTTTCTTGACTAATACATCGTTTCAAGATGGAAAATTTTATTCATTAGATTTAAAACTTGATGAAAAAGAAATTGAAAACGGAAATCGAGAGTTAATTAGAATTTTCAAAAATAATAAAAAAACAATTTCAATTTTTACTTATGCAACTGGTAACAAAATGTTATCTAAAGAATGGTGGGATACTTATTATAATCATTTAAAAAGCAATTTCTCAAATTATAATATTATTGAAATACTACCTATTGAAAATGTATCTCAAATTGATTTTAAAACAAAAACATACTATAGTAAAAATATACGTGAAATAGCTTCAATAATAGCTAACACAGATATTTTTATTGGAGCTGATAGTGGAATTATGCACTTATCCGCTTCTTCAAATACAACAACTATTGGTTTATTCAGTGGGGATTTTAAATACAAATATGAACCATACGGAGAAAAAAATATTGGAATGGATAAAAACAAGTTTTCCCAAAATGATATTATAACAGAAATGAAAAAAAAATTAGAAAGTTAATAATCATACTAGTCCATTTATATTAATCCATTTTTTCATAATGATATATCATAAAACTAACCCCCCTAAATTATTAAAATGTTTAAGACCCTTTTATTTTTACTTTTAAGTATCTCTACATTGAATGCACAGGAAGTCTTTACAGATAGTGTTCAGAAAAAAGACAACACTCACGAATTTAAATTTAAACAATTAATTATTCCAACAGTTCTAATTGGCTATGGTGTTATAGGTCTTGAAAGTGATGGCTTGAAATTATTCAACACTGAAATAAAGGAAGAGGTAAACGAAAATATCGACGAGAAAATAACAATTGATGATTTTTCACAATACCTACCCGCTGTTTCTGTTTATGGTCTTAATGCTATGGGAATAAAAGGCAAACATAACTTTAAAGACAGAACTATCATTTTAGGAACTTCCTATTTGCTAATGTCGGCTACAGTTTTAAGTTTAAAATCCATAACAAAAGTAGAACGACCTGACGGTTCTGCAAATAATTCTTTTCCTTCAGGACATACAGCAACTGCTTTTGCTGGAGCAGAATTTCTTTGGCAAGAGTACAAAGATGTTTCTGTTTGGTATGGCATTTCTGGATATATCGTAGCTGTTGGTACAGGAGCATTCCGAATTTACAACGACAAACATTGGCTAACTGATGTTGCTGCAGGTGCTGGAATAGGAATTTTAAGTACAAAAGTTGCCTATTGGATAAATCCTTGGATGCAAGAAAAAATATTCAAATCTAAAGAGAAAAACACAACATCAATTATGGCTCCTTTTTACAATGGCAAACAATTAGGAGTAGGATTTGTAAGGTCTTTTTAATTATCACCATTCTATGGAATAATTTAATAAAAGATTGAATCCGTCAAAATAATAAAACTGTTTTTGACTAACAAAATATAAAACGATCTTATAGTATTAAGGTCTTAAAACCACATCATATATGAAGACTTATAAAAAGGCATTCTTTCTGAAACCCATTTTAAACTTTTTAATTCTAGGTTTATTAATCACTACATTATCAAGATTTTTTTTGTTTTTTTTATTTAGAGAAAGAGTAATCGAAACAGAAGACTTTTGGTATCTTTTTCCAATTGGTATGAGAATGGATTTAATTTTATTAAGTTATATTATATTTCTTCCTGCGATATTAATATGTTTGCTTCCAGATTCTTTTTTAGATAAAAAAATTAGCAAACCCAAAAACAGCTAATTAAGAGTAGTTTACAAGATTCATAAACACTATCGGTAACGATTTAGTAATGGTGCTCATTGCATTCATAAGAGTAGTTTACAAGATTCATAAACACTATCGGTAACGATTTAGTAATGGTGCTCATTGCATTCATTTTCAACCAAATTCCTTGTAAATCAATAGCAAATTTACAAAAAAACAGAGAAACATTTAGAATATCTAGCTTATTTTTTATCTGTTTGTAGGATTAGTGCCTTCTCTTTAATCATTAAGAAATTTTATGTGATTTGTTTTTTACTCAATAGTTCAAAATTAGGCATAATAAAAGTTTCCCAATCAGTATTGAATGTATTGCATAGTCATCTAAAATTCAAAACGACAAAAAACATAGAAAATACTTGGGAAGATGTAGATAACAGAAACAAGGTTGCTGAAGAATAAATAGTTAATTGTCAGTAAAATAAAACCAATTTTAAAGTGGAAAACTAGCGTTTCCACTTTTTTTATTTTTTCTACTTTGCATTACTTCATTTTACATTATTTTCATAGGGCAGGCAGGGTAACCAAAAAACGCAACAAACAATTTTTATTTTTTTTCTTCTCAAACAATCGGGTAATATCAGACCATTACAAGGCAAATTAATAAAGTAGTCGTTTCAGTTTGCACTCAAAAAGCCACATAAATCTGTTTTTTATTTTATAAAAATATAAAATATCTTTTACTCTAAATTTGGTTACCCTCCTTGCCCTAATTTTTTTTGCGCTATTTTTCTGTTTTTTTTATCCGTTTACGGTTTTCTTCATTTTTCTTTCCATTGCTTTGTTATATATTTACATCCTATTGTTAAAATTGTATAACTTAATGCCTAAGTACTACAAACAAAAACAAAATGCAGCTTAAATTAAAGCATTAAATAATAATGAGAGAATTGTTTTGAAAAATATATTTCAGAAAATTTTAATCAAAAACTAATCGATTACAACCGCTTGACTAATTATGAAAATAGAAACTGTACACATAAAAAACTTCCGCTCATTCAAGGATGATACCATACATTTTGATGATTATACTTGTTTGGTTGGAGCAAATGGTGCAGGAAAGTCAACAGTATTTACAGCTTTGCAAGTTTTCTTTAGACATTATAAAGACAGTAAAACTGATTTGAGTAAACTTACTGAAAAAGATTTTCATCATTGCAATACTGCCGAACCTATTGAAATTACAGTAACATTTACAGATTTAAGCGAACAAGCCCAAGAAGATTTAAGTAATTATGCTCGACAAGGAAAGTTAATTGTAACCGCCAAAGCAGAATTCAATGAAGTTTCACAAAGAGCTGAAATAAAGCAATTTGGGAGTAGATTAGGATTTGATGATTTTAGAGAATTTTTTGAATTAGAAAAAGGTACAGCCAAAGCAGCTGATTTAAATGAGTGTTACAGTAAATTACAAGTTAAATTTCCAGAATTACCAAATGCAGGTTCAAAAGATGCCAAAATTGCAGCACTAAAAGAATACGAAGCAGCAAGACCAGACGAATGTATCTTAATACCAAGTGAAGACCAATTTTATGGAGCGTCTAAAGGTGCAAATCGACTGGCTCCTCATATTCAATGGGTATTTGTTTCAGCTTCAAAAGATGTTACAGAAGAAGGAGAAGAAAATAAAACTTCCGCTTTAGGAACATTACTATCGAGAACAGTTAGAGCCAAAGTTAATTTTACAGAAAGAATATCAGAAATCAGGCAAGCAGTTGATAAACAATATTCTAAATTACTTGATGACGAACAAAATGTTTTAGATGATATTTCAGCTTCACTAAAAAGTAAGTTAAGTCAATGGGCTAATCCAAGTATAAGTGCTACCGTTCAATGGAAAAAAGATGCAGACAAAGCTATTAAAATTGAAGAGCCATCGGCAGCCATAGCATTAGGCGAAAGAGGATTTGAAGGAGAATTATCTCGTTTTGGTCACGGATTACAAAGGTCGTTTATGTTGGCTTTATTGCAAGAATTAAGTACAACCGATGATGAAAATGCACCAACTTTAATATTAAGTATTGAAGAGCCTGAACTATACCAACATCCACCACAAGCAAGGCATTTAGCGGAAACATTAATGGATTTGGCAGGACTTAATACGCAAGTAATGTTATGCTCACATTCGCCACTGTTCATTCCTAAAAATAGTTTTGAGAAAATAAGAATTATTCGTGAAAACGGTAATCCAATAGAAACATTAAGTTCAAGAGTTACTTATCAAGAACTATCAGATTATTTAACCGGTATTGGTTCAAAACCAGTCAATAATAAAGGAATAGTAGCAAAACTATTTCCATATTTAAGTCCGTCTATAAATGAAATGTTTTTTTGTAGAGTTCCAGTTTTTGTAGAGGGTATTGAAGATATTGCCTACATCAAAACCTATTTAGAATTAATGGGATTATCAGGGCAATTCAGAGCATCAGGTATGCACTTAATCAATGCCGACAAGAAAAGCAATATTATAGAACCAGCAGCAGTAGTAAAACTACTAAATATTAATGCCCTTATTGTGTACGATAGTGATACTGATGTGGAAGAAAAATACTATCATCAACACAAACCCGATAACAAGAAACTGTTAACCATTCAAGGACACGAAAACGAAGACGAATTTCAGGCTGTAAATGTTGTAAAATCTAATCTTTGGGCTTGGAAATCAAATTTAGGTAATGAAGTTCAAAATGAAATCGTCAATTGGAAGACTTATTTTGATGCAGCCAGTTTAGAATTTGGAAATGCTGGAGGACTTCATAAAAATCCTTTGGTTGTAGCAAGAACATTAGAGTTAGCTTGGGTAAAAGGAGAAACATCGCCTAACCTTATAAAATTAATTGAAACCATTATCGAATTTGGTAGTGTAAAATAAACTATGAACAAACAAGACCTAATCTCTAATTTTTACAAACAAGACTGCATATCTTAAGATATCATTCCAGTTTGCGCTAATTAATAAGAGCCTGTTTAAATTTTATCTAATACTTTTTACGGATTATTTTCCGCTATATTTCGTTAAATTTACTCAAAAATAAGTCTATTATTCTTTCAAAATTTGCCTCATCTATCGAAAAATAATCTCATAAAAATCTAAATATTTAAATTTTAAACAGGCTCTAACTTTTTATAAATTATTTTTTACCTAAAAAGTGGTTGAGATTTAAATATAAAATAGTGTATAGTTTTAAATGTAGTTCAAAAAAAATCTATGAAAATAATTAATAACCAAGATGTTCTTTTAATTGACGAATTGAAATTAGCATTAAATCAAAACTCATCAATATATATTGCTACTAATTATTTCTCCATTCCTTCAGTATTTGAATTATTAGAAAAATTAGATAATCTTAATTCTATAAAGATTTTAATAGACAACACTGATGTAGAAAAAGACCTTCGTTTTTCTTATGATGAAAAAGAAATTAAATCCTATCATAATCTTACTCAAAAGTTCAAAGCAGATAAGGTTTTCCAGTTAATCAAAGACAAAGTAGAAATCAGAGAAGGAAGTGTCGGCGGTCAAAAATTCATATTAACCGAAACTAATGCAGTAACAAATTACTTTATGTTGGTTCCGCACGATTTAAACCTTATTTCATTGGGAATAATGAGTACAGAACAGCCAATATTTATAAATTCTTTTGAAGACACAAACAATCAATACCTTTCCATTTTCAATAATGTTTGGAATAGCAGCAAAAGGGATTTAAAAGAAATAATTCTAAAAAGTATTACCAGATCTGCCCAGCAATATGCTCCGGAACAACTTTATAAATTCACACTTCATAATATTTTCCAAAACAAGACTATAGATGAAATTTCAGAACAACGTTTAAGCAGAACTGGCTTCAAAGAAACAGAAGTTTGGAAAATGTTATTCAATTTTCAGAAAGATGCAGTACTTGGAGCTATCGACAAAATTGAAACTTTTGGCGGTTGTATTATAGCTGATAGTGTAGGTTTAGGAAAAACGTTTGAAGCTTTGGCAGTAATGAAATACTATAATTTACGCAATGATAGAATTTTAGTATTATGTCCAAAGAAGCTTCGTGAAAACTGGTTAATTTACAGTCTAATTTCTGATGTTAGAAATATTTTGGCTAAAGACCGAATGAATTTTGATGTGTTAAACCATACCGATTTATCTCGTGAAAAAGGTACTTCTGGATTAATAAATTTAGAAACCATTAATTGGGGTAATTATGATTTAGTGGTTATTGATGAAAGTCATAACTTCAGGAATAATGATCCTCGCAAAAATACCGTTTCTCGATACCAAAGATTAATGCGTGATATTATTAAAACAGGTGTAAAAACAAAAGTCTTGATGTTATCGGCAACTCCAGTTAACACGAGAATGAACGATATAAAAAACCAAATCGCTTTCATAACAGAACAAAATGATACAGCTTTAAGTGAATTTGGAATATCAAGCATTGACCAAACACTGCGTAAAGCACAACAAAAATTCAATGCTTGGCTTAAAGATAATCACAACGAAAATACGAACCGTGATAGTTTAGTAACCACACTTAATGGCGATTACTTCAAAATTTTAGATTTACTCACTATTGCTCGTTCCAGAAAGCATATTGAAAAATATTATGATATTACCGATATTGGGAAGTTTCCGGAACGTCTTAAGCCAATTGCTAAATATTCTGATTTTGATACTGGAAAAGCATTTCCACAAATGGATAATGTCAATAATTTATTAAATGCGTTAAATCTAAAATTCTATTCACCACTTTATTTTGTTCGTGACGATAAGAAAAAAAGCTACGAAGAAAAATACGATTACATTACTTCAACAGGTTCTGTTTTCAGACAAGTTGAACGAGAAGATAGCTTAATTCATTTGATGCGAGTAAATCTATTAAAGCGTTTAGAAAGTTCAATCCATTCGTTCCGACTAACATTAACTTCTTTGTGGAACCAAGTAGAATACCTTTCTGATAAGATTAAAACCATACATCAAAACGAGTATTTTGATACCGATTTTGATATAAATGAGGTAGAATTTGACGATGATAGATTAGAAGATTTAATTATTGGTGGAAAAGTAAAAGTATTGTTACAAGATTTAGACTTAGTCAAATTCAAAGAATATATCGAAGATGACAAAAAAAGATTAGAAGAATTAATTGCAATGGCATCTGTAGTTGACCCAACTCGAGATGCAAAACTAGAAGATTTAAAAAATCTAATTATTGACAAACTTGAAAATCCAATCAACGAAGGCAATAAAAAAGTAATTGTATTTTCTGCTTTTGCCGATACCGTTTTGTACTTGCACGAACATTTAGCAACTTGGTTGCTAGAAGAACATCATTTATATACAGCATTGGTTACTGGTGGTGATGTAAACAAATCAAATATGCCTAATTGTCGTTTAGACTTGAATTCTATTTTAATTCATTTTTCGCCATTATCTAAAAAACGAAATGCTATTTATCCTGACGAGAAAAATCAAATTGATATTTTATTTTGTACCGATTGTATTTCCGAAGGGCAAAACCTCCAAGACTGTGATTATTTAGTAAATTATGATATACATTGGAACCCGGTTCGTATCATTCAGCGTTTCGGTCGTATAGACCGTATTGGCTCTATAAACGATAAAATCCAATTGGTAAACTTTTTCCCCAACTTAGCATTAGACAGTTATATCGATTTGATCGGTCGTGTAAAAGGACGTATGCAGTTGTTAGATACTTCGGCTACTGGCGATGATAATATTATTGACGAAACGGCACATCAAAATCAAGATTTAGAATACCGAAGAAAACAATTGAAACAATTGCAAACTCAAGTTTTAGATCTCGAAGATATTGAAGGCGGGATTTCTATTACCGATTTAACATTCAACGACTTTAAAATTGATGCCGATAGATTATCTCCAGCAGAAAGAGAAGCATTTCAACTAACGCCAAAAGGTATTTTTGCACTAACCGAAAACAATATTGAAGATGGTAACAAAGGAGTAATTTTTTGCTTAAAAGATACCCATTCGGCTATGGATGGCGACAAGTTAAGCAACAATATTATTTATCCGTTTACTTTATGTTACATCACAGCTAAAGGGACAGTTTTTATACCAAGTGCCAACCCAAAACGTGGCTTAGACTATTATAAGAAGTTGTGTTTAGGACATTCAGAATTACTACCAAACTTGGTTGCCGAATTCAACCAACAAACCAAAAGTGGTCGTTATATGGAAGGGTATAAAGAACTGCTTGAGGTAGCTTTACAGCATTGCAAAGGAGTTTCTACAGAAATGGGGTTAAATTCATTAGCATTACCAGGCATTAGTAGATTATCCAATAAAAGTACCGTTGCACCTTATGAATTAATCTCTTATCTAATCATTAAGTAGTTTATGATTAAGGAGTTATTACATAAAACCCTTAAGTTGCCCACACATTGTTGGGTAAATCAAAAGCTGCCTAAAACATTCTTTAAGCGCAATTTTGAGATTACACTATCCGAGAAAAAACTCTTGGAGGATTTCTCTATTATTCAACAAATGGAAGTTTTAGCATTGGTCAATCAAGAAACGGCAAACATTCCGTCTTTTACAGAGGCAACTTCAAGCTATGAGGAAATAATCATTTTAGCAGTACAAACCACAACAGAACAATTCGATAAACAAAAAGAAAAAATCGCACAACTCATTCAAAAGTACATTCCTAATCCGATGTTTCTGATAGTGTATGACAATAATAAACTGCTTTTTAACGTAGCCGAAAAGCGCATTAATAACAACGATGCTACCAAAAGAGTAATTGAGGCAGCATACACAACTGAAACAATTACTAGCGATACCATCTGCCAAAAACAACAGCATTTTCTCGATAATTTAGCTTTTGACAAAGCTAATAAACTCGATTTACGCCATTATTACAACCATTTTAT
>NCET01000317.1 GCA_002280815.1 Flavobacteriales bacterium 32-34-25
TGCCAAATATGCCAACCAAAAAGTAGCACCACCAATAAGCGAAGTCCTGAAAAGAAACGAAGGCTCCCATCCTCTTTTGTGGGGTATGAACCGTATTGGAGAAGATTTTTATAATAAAAATTTAGAAAATCCAGAGGCTAAAAAATTCATCATTTTTGCAGAAAAACTCATAAGAGCTCCTCTTCCTACTGAGAAACCACAAAGAGTTATTGACACTACAGGAAAAAATCCTTTAGAGAAAAAAATCCTTATAGAACGAATGTATCATGGTTTTGGTGATTTTGTAGGCAAACCAATAAGTAACTTATGTATTGCTTATCAATTAACTAAGGATAAACGCTTTATTTTAAATGCTAAGCAAAGAGCACTTAACATTATCAGTATGGATCCCTATGCTCCAGCCACGGGCAGTGATTTTAACAATGGTGTCGTGCTAGAGGCTTTGGGTTGGTTTTATGATGCCGGCTACGATTTTTTATCGGCAGAAGAAAAAGAAATCTTTAAAAAGGCAATCACCTTAAGGGCTAAACTCGTTTATGATCACTTGCCGAATCGCTTTGAAGTGCATGTAAGTGATAACCACGTATGGCAAATAACCATGGCCAACCTTGCCATTGCTTCGGTAGCAGTTATAAATGATGTACCCGAGGCCAAAGAATGGTTGACTTATTTGTATGAAGTTTGGACAGCAAGATTCCCTGTTTTAGGAACTACTGATGGCGGTTGGCACGAGGGCAATGGTTACTTTATGGTTAATTTCAGGTCTATTATTTACCTCTCTCAAATGTTTGGTGATTTTAGCGGTGTAACTTATTTCAACCTGCCTTGGATGCAGAACTTACCTTATTACTTACTCTATACAAATCCTGTAGCAGCTGGCAATAGTGCCACTGGCGATATGTGGGAGAAATATCCAACTGGTGGTAGAGGCCAAGCTTGGTTTACCGATGCACTAACTTTTAGAATGGAAAACCCATATTTAAACTGGTATGCTAATGAAGCTAGAAAGCGTAATCCGCAATATTTCACTGGTACAGATGAATACCTTTTATACCGTTTACTAAATTACAAGCCAGACAGAAAATTAACTGTAACCTCTCCTGAAAATCTGCCTAAAACCCGAAAATTTCCAGACGTAGGTGTGGTTGCGATGTATGAGAATTTGGCAAATCCCGATAAAAGCTTGAGTAGTTTTTTAATGAGCAATCCATTTGGTTCATCGGGTCACGGTCACGCCTCGCAAAATGCGTTTACAATAAACTACAAAGGCAAAATAATATTTGGTGGAGCAGGTTATTATAGTAATTTTAGCGATAAGCACAATCTTTTAGATTATCGTTCTTCAAAAGCTTACAATACCATTTTAGCAGATAGTTTGAACCAAAAAATAGGAGAAGAAGGTTACGGCTGGATTCCTCGTGCCATCAGCGGAAATCGCATTCAATATGCTTTGGGAGATGCCAGTAATGCTTATGGTGAAATTAAAAGCGAATTTTGGCTGAATCGATTCAAACAAATTAATGTTGTTCCTAGCAAAACCAATGGCTATGGCGAAAGCGGTGTAACACTTTACCGTAGACACATGTTGCAACTGGAAGGTGGTTATATTGTTTTGTATGATGAATTGGAAGCCAATAAACCCGTAAAGTGGACTACTCAGTTTCATACACCATATTATACTATTTTAGCAGACAAAACAGCAAACATCAACCAACAAAATTTTTCAGTAAAAACTGATGTGGGGAATGTAAATGCCAGCATATTTGCCAACAGCCCACTAAAAATGGAGGTACACGATAAATTCTACGAGCAGCCTTTAAACTGGAATAAACTAACTGGTGCTGACGGAAAACTTATTGAATATGTCAACCAATGGCACGCCGGAATTACTTCGGAAGCTAAACAAAAATTTAGATTCTTAACCATTATACAAGTTAAAGATGGTAAAACCGAAGTGATTAAAACAGTATCCAATGTGAATGGTTTGTCTTATTTACAAGTCGGCGATTGGAACATAAAAGCACAATTAGATGGTGAAAAAACTGCTTCGTTACAAGTTTTTAGTAAAGAAAATCAATCTTTATTCAACTATGGAAACCTGCCTATTCTTTTTGAAGGAAAAACGCATAAATCTAAAATTAAAGGAAGTTCAATATTGTTAGAAATGGATAATAAAAAACTAAATAAACAAGAGGTTGTAGACGAATTACCGGATGTAGCCAAATATGACCGAAATTAAAAACGGACAAAATACCAAAGTATTCAACAAAAAAAGTTAGCCACGAATTGCACCAATTGTCACTAATTTTTATCAAATTTAAAATTACATTACACTAATTATATCTGTTTTCAAGAATTTGTGTAATAAAAAATAGTTTTAATTCGTGTTTGTTAGTGTAATTCGTGGCGGAAACTTTTAAATGCTAATGCTTTGACAAAAATCCCTAAATAATAACATCATTATCTTTTTTGCTCCAAATTGACTAACTTGTCGTTATTATTTTAATGAGAAAAATATGTTTTTTAAAAGAAAAACAAGCCTAGAAAAAATAAGTATAATTCACACCGCCATGAAAAAAAAGATTGCTTTTATTGCACTGTTTTGCATTGTTCTTTTTGCAAATAAGAGTCATGCTCAAATGCAGGATCGTTATTTTCGTAATATTTCGGTTGATAAAGGCTTATCACAAAGTACTGTTTTTGCTATTCGACAAGATGCTTTGGGCTTTATCTGGGTTGGAACTCAGGATGGTTTAAATCGTTATGACAGTAAAGGGTTTAAAGTATATCGTCCGATAAAAAATGTGAAGAATAGCTTGCAATCCTACTACATTCGAAGCTTATTTACCGATTACAAAGGACAATTATGGATTGGTGGCAATCAAGGAATTAGTGTTTATAATTATGATACCGATAGTTTTACAAATTACCCACTCCCACGCAACATTGGCGAATGGTACATTTCTTCAATAACAGAAGATAATAAACACCAAATCTGGGCTACTTCTATAGCTGGAGAAGTTTTTATGCTTTCGCCAAAAGCGGAAAATTTTACCGCTGTCAAATTTAATGCTTCCTCGCATGAGATTAAGAAAATTGCTTATATCGGGTTTTGGCAACAACAAATCATTTTAGGAACTGATGTTGGTCTTTTTAAATTAAAACCCAACGCCCATCAATTGACAAAAATTAATTTAGGCGTTAAAAAAACCTATATCAATGATGTTTATACCGAAAATCAAAAATTATGGGTGGCAACTGAAGGCAACGGACTGATTCAATACGATGCCAAAAACGGACAACTTAATTCGTTATTGCATAAACCAGCAACAAATAGTATTGCCGATAATAATATTAGATGCGTGGGCAAAGACACCGAAGGAAATCTTTGGATAGGCACTTTTAAAGGGCTTTCTATTTTTAATCCAAAGGAAAATTCTTTTACTAATTATTACCATCAAATAGCACAACCTTATACGATCAGTCAAAATTCGGTGCGTTGTTTTTTTAAAGACAAACAAAACGGAATTTGGTTAGGAACCTATTATGGCGGCATTAACTATTATCA
>NCET01000318.1 GCA_002280815.1 Flavobacteriales bacterium 32-34-25
GCACGACTTCCTAAATGAACCAAATGCCAATCGTTAGCAAAACCATCTGTTGATGAATATTGGCACATTGGAGAAATAACAATTCGGTTTTTAAGCCAGCAATCTTTAATTTGTATAGGAGAAAATAATGAAGAGGCCATACTTTTATTTTTTACAGAAACGTAAAGTTACACTTCGAAAAGCAAAATGAAAATTATTAACAAACATTTATTATGGAGTAAAATTCTAAACCTTTGCAACTAAAACATAAAACCTTACTTTTGTGCATCATATTAAGAACCAAAACTAAAAAATGGAGATCATTATCAAGCTTTCTCAATTTCTATTGAGCTTATCATTACTGATTATATTACACGAATTAGGACATTTTATTCCTGCGAAATTATTCAAAACCAGAGTCGAAAAATTCTATTTGTTTTTTGATGTGAAATATTCATTGCTAAAAAAGAAAATTGGTGAAACCGAATACGGAATTGGATGGTTACCCCTGGGTGGTTATGTGAAAATTTCCGGCATGATTGACGAGAGTATGGACAAAGAACAAATGGCTTTGCCTCCGCAACCTTGGGAATTTCGATCTAAACCGGCTTGGCAACGTTTGATTATTATGTTGGGCGGAGTTACAGTGAACTTTATCTTAGCTTTTATTATTTATATTGGGATGGCATTTGCTTATGGTGATACTTATATTGCTATGGAAGATTTCAAAGACGGACTTTTAATTGAAAATCCGGTTATGATTAAAGCCGGTTTTAAAACAGGAGATAAAATTATTGCTGTTGATGGAACCCAAATTGAAAAATTTGATAATGACATCAATATGAAAATTGCAATGGGTAAAGAAGTTCTTATTGAAAGAAACGGTGTTCAACAAAGCATAAAATTACCAAATGATTTAATTAATCAGCTATCTACTAAAACTGAAAAAACACCTATTGTTTCTATCCGAATGCCATTTGTAATTGGTGCGATTGCAGAAGATTCTAAAAATACGGCTTTACAAGCAAAAGATATTTTGCTTTCGTTAAACGGACAAAAAATAAAATATTTGGATGAAGCTAAAACCATCTTAGAAAACAACAAAGGAAAAACAATTCCTGCTGTAGTGTTGCGTGACCAAAAAGAAACAGCAGTTCAGCTTATCATAAACAAAGAAGGATTGTTAGGTGTCAAGATAGGAGGCTTAGGAATGGATTCTTTAGAGAAATTAGGTTATTATAAAGTTAGTACCGAAAAATTCAGTTTCATGGAGTCTATCCCTGTTGGAATCGAAAAAGGAAAAGACCAATTAGTAGGTTACGGAAAACAATTGAAAATGATTTTCAATCCTGATACCGGAGCTTACAAACAAGTAGGTGGATTTGCCGCTATTTATAATATTTTTCCAAATACTTGGAGCTGGGAAGTGTTTTGGACTATTACAGCTTTGTTATCGATTATGCTTGGAGTGATGAACTTATTGCCTATTCCAGCATTGGATGGTGGTCATGTAATGTTTTTATTATACGAAATTGTTTCAGGTAAAAAACCGAGTGATAAATTCCTAGAGAATGCACAAATGGTTGGTTTTGTTTTACTTATCACATTGTTAGTATTTGCTAACGGAAACGACATTTACAAGGCAATTGTAGGCAGGTAAAAAAAATATAAATTTTTTTCATTTTTTGTTTGCTACATTGAAAAAACGTCTTATATTTGCCACCGCTAAGAACAAGATATCACATCTTAATAATAGCAACCAAAAACGTTCCTTACGCATATTAAATATACAGTTTCCTCCTTAGCTCAGTTGGTTAGAGCATCTGACTGTTAATCAGAGGGTCCTTGGTTCGAGCCCAAGAGGGGGAGCTTTTTAAAAAGACTTTACAGCAATGTAAGGTCTTTTTTGTTTTAAAGCGGTAGTGAAAGCGGGACTTCATGGCGATTCAGTAGAGAAGAGAGAATTTTTGACTTCTGCCAACTTGCCAACTTATTTTGCAAAAAAGGTAACATATTAGGTAACACTTTTTTTTCAATAGGTAACACTTTTTTTTATTGTAACTAATTGCATGTCTGACTTAAACCAAAAGTTATGACAACAGAAAATTTTAAAATTCTATTTGTTCAAGCAAAGAGCAGAACAAACAAGAAGAATCAATCTCCATTGTATTGCAGAATTACACTAAATGGGAACAGAAAACAGCTTAGCACAGGCATTCATATTGAAGCTGACTATTGGGACACCAAAAACCAAGTTATTCTAAAATCCCATAAATCTGCAATTCTATACAATTCCCAACTTGACACAATAAAATCAAAGGTCAATAGCATCTACATGATTTTAAGATTACAGGAAAATCCTTTTTCTGTTGAGGACATTCACGATAAATACTTAGGCAAAGAAATAAAGAAAAGTGAATTTGTTCTTTCCTACTACAAACAGTATCTAGTCAAAATCAAAAAACTCGTAGGATTAGAAATCAAAGACAACACCTATAACAAATTCGTTTACGTTGGAAACCATTTAGAAGGATTCCTAAAATGGAAATATAAAAAAGCAGATTACCCATTAGAAGAATTAAGTCTACAGTTTCTAGATGATTTTGATTACTATTTAAAGACAGAGAAGAAACAAGAACAAATTACTATCAACAAAACCATACAAAGGCTTAGAACCCCAATAAAACAAGCCATTTCAGAAGGTTATTTAGATAGAGATCCGTTTATACTCCACAAGTCCAAAACAGTCCGTAAAACCGTTATATTCCTCACTACAGAAGAACTCAAAACCCTTGAAGAAGCAGTACTACAACAAAAGAGATTAAGCACCATTCAAGACTTATTTATTTTCTGTTGTTACACAGGACTAGCATATAATGAAATGGCAAATCTTGAGAAGCAGAACATCCAAATAGGGTTTGATGATATCAACTGGATTCAGATGAAGAGAGAGAAAACACAACGCCAAATCTCAATTCCAATTCTACCAAAGGCTCAAGAAATTATTGAGAAATACTCAACCGATAGTAACCACATATTCCCTCCAATAAGTAATCAAAAATTCAATTCTTATCTCAAGGAAATTTCAGCTATAACAGGAATTGAAAAAAGATTGACGCACCACATTGCTAGGAAAACATTTGCTTCTACGGTACTGCTATACAATGATGTTCCAATGGAAATTGTATCGGAACTACTTGGTCATTCTAACATGGTTATTACACAGGAAAGTTACGGGAAGGTAGTACAGAAGAAAGTAAGTGAGGAAATGAAAAAATTAAAATTGAGGATTGGACAAAATCACTAAAAGTGGGTATTGCGGGCGGAGGGAAAGAAACGTTTATTTGCAAGTAACGGATTTTTTTCTCCGCCCAACACATTCGAGATCATCAACAATCTTAGCCAATAAAATTCCCTGTTTACGGTAAACCGTAAAGTATTTCCACTTAAGTGAGTTAGTTTTGTTTCTTAAACCTCTTGACTAATTATGTGGAAAAACCGGTCAAATTGACCACCACTTTCCAGTGTAAATTGACCACCAGTTCCGGAGCAAACTGACCACCACTTTCCAGTTCAAATTGACCACC
>NCET01000015.1 GCA_002280815.1 Flavobacteriales bacterium 32-34-25
AAAAGCTAAAAACAAGGACAAGCCAATAGCCACAAAATATTGATGAAAGAAACCTCTTTTTACCAAAACATGTTTGGAATTTTCAAAACCTCCTAAAATTGCATTTAAGCCATTTGCCATTAAAAAAACAGACAATAAAAATCCCGACGATAACAAACCCGAATGACTATTATGAAGAATATCGTTAATGATATTTTTTATAGCGTAAAAGGTATTGGGCGGAACACCATCAGCAACAAATTTCAGGAAATCTTCCTGAAAACCTTCAATTGGGATATAAGGAATCAGGTTTAAAATAAACAGTGCAAACGGAAACAAAGCCATAAAAAAACTAAACGCAATGGCTCCGGCACGGTTTGACAAAGCCCCTTCGGCAATACCAATAACGTATAATTCTAATAAATCATACAAAGGCAATCCGCTAAGCCAAACTAGTTTTATGTTTTTGGACCAATTAACAAAATTCCGCAATACAGGGATTTTCTTAAGTTTTTGTTCTATTTCTACTGACATTCATTTTCTCTTTAGAAAGCAATTATTCGATTGCTTTTAAACTTAAATCCATATTATAAATAGAATGCGTCAAAGCTCCCGACGAAATATAATTCACACCACATTCGGCATACAAACGAATCGTATCTTCATTGATATTTCCTGATGATTCTGTCAAACTCGCATCACCAATAAAAGCAACTGCATCTCTAGTCATATCATAATCAAAATTGTCTAACAAAATTCTGAAAACACCACCTGCAGCCACAATTTCTTTTACTTCGTCTAAATCTCTTGCTTCAACAATAATCTTTAAATCGCGATTGGTTTCTTTTAAATATTCTTTAGTTTTGGCTATAGCCAATGCAATTCCGCCAGCAAAATCAATGTGATTGTCTTTCAACATTACCATATCATACAATGCAAAACGGTGATTTTCTCCTCCTCCTATTTTCACTGCCCATTTTTCGGCTACACGAAAACCTGGAGTCGTTTTACGAGTATCTAAAATTTTAGTATTTGTTCCTTTCAACAATTTCACATAACTATTGGTTTTAGTCGCAATGGCCGACATGCGTTGCATCGAATTCAAAACCATACGCTCCGCCTTTAAAATAGACTGAGAACTTCCCGAAACATGAAAAACGACATCTCCAAATTTTACCGGAGATCCATCTTCTATAAAAGTTTCAACTTTTAAATTAGAATCCACATAATTGAAAATCATTTTTGCAAATTCTACACCTGCAATTATACCATTATCTTTTACTAAAAGTTTTGCTTTTCCTTGAGCCGTTGCCGGAATACAAGCCAGCGAACTGTGATCTCCGTCTCCTACATCTTCCCTGATGGCATTTGCAATTAATAGTTCTAACTCGTTTTGAAATTGTGCTTCGCTAATCATTTTTACTAGAAATTTATATGTTGCTAAAGTAGGACATATTTTGTGGAATTGAAAATTTGTTTCCATATCACTTAAAATTATTCTCAAGTAATTCTGGCAAAGATTTATGTTTTACTTTTGGAAAAAATAATCCAATTTTGTCAACAAAAACAATTACAATGTCTGAAACAACATCCGAAAACAATAAAATAATCGAATTGGTCTCTCAATATATCGATTTGAGTGTCACACCTTTCAAAAAACCCGAAAGAACTGTTATAAAAGTGGATAAACGCGATCCAATGTACGGAGGAAACGGAATTGTTTATTTGTTGCAAATGTTTGACGAAGGCGAACTAACAAACAACCGAATTGGTGCTTATATGGTTTTCTTCAACAAAGGCGACGAAGCGGGTTTTCATACTCATGGAACACGAAATGAAGAAGAACTTTATATCGTGATGCACGGAGAAGGCGAATATACCGAAATGACAAAAAAAGAAGGTGTTATTCGAAAAAAAACAATCAAAAAAGGAAGTATTACTGCTATGAGTGGCGAAGGTTTTCATTCACTAATCAACACCACTGACGAAGTTTTAATTGTTTTTGTAATTACCACAAACAACCCGAAATAGTTAATCATTACTTTCTAAAATGTAATTCGAAGGCGTTTTTTATAGATATTCACCCAATACCAAAGATAAAAAAGATAATTAGTAACATCTTAAAACAAATGAAACTCAGTAAAATTCTGAGTTTTATTCATTAATTTCCTTTTAGGCGTTTAAAAATATTTTTCATTAAAGCCTTTCCGTCTCTCTTTCTTTTAGGAACTTCCTGAGCTTTTAAAACTCCGTTATCCTCTTTAAAAACATAACTAAAAGCAAATTGAGTTTTATCTGAATCAGAAGTTAGTAAACCAAATCGCAAATCGTTAAAATAGAATTGATTTTCATTTTTAGTAATAATAAACCAGCCTTCACTTATCACTTTTAATTTTTCAAAATCACTGTTTCCCTCCAGTTGCTGAGTCAATTTATTATTCTTGAGATACTTCTTAAAAGAAATTGGTTTGGTATCCAATAAAGAATAATCACCTAAAAAATAGGCATCTTTAGTAGCTACATTAGCATTCCACAAAATACAATTGAAGGCTGTTGGCTTCACAATTAAATCCTCATAAGCAATATTTTGTGCTTTTAGTGCTTTATCAAATTGTTGTAAAGCATACCATTTTAAACTACATGTGATTAGTAAATAAAATGAACTCAAATAAATACCAATAAGCACGTATTTCTTTCGAGAAAAGAAATTATCTTTTTTTCTCCATGCTAAGATCAGACAAATCAGTAACGGAATGGTATATAAAGGATCAATTACAAAAATAGTTTTTAATGCGATGCGATCTGGAAGCGGCCAAAAAATTTGTGTTCCCCAAGAGGTAAAAAGATCCAAAAGAACATGCGTGAGTAAACACCAAAAAACCATTTTAGTTGCTGAACCAAAACCAATCTTATCCCGTTCTATTTTAGTAATCAACCAACCTAAAATTGGCGAAAGCAATAAAAAAAATAACACAGAATGACTCATTCCCCGATGAATAGCTACTCCGTCAACAGGATTCATAAACTGACCAATTACAACATCCAAGTCTGGTACTGTTCCCAGAATGGCTCCGTACAAAAAAGTTTTACGTTGCAGTTTTTTACCAGCACATAATTCGGCTGTAGCAATTCCTAAAAGAACCTGAGTGAATGAATCCATTAAAATATTTTTTACAAAAGTACATTTATACCCGCAAATTGGAGTAATCCTAAAAATCTAAAACTAGTTTAATATCTTTGCCGCTTCGAAAATCATCCTTTAAAATGAATATCAAACTCATCGCCATAGGCAAAACGGATAATAAAGCACTTCAAACCTTAATTGACGATTATACCAAACGTTTGTCTTTTTACATCAAATTCGATTTGGAAATTATTCCTGATATCAAAAATGTAAAAAACTTATCCGAAAGCCAACAAAAAGAAAAAGAAGGCGAATTAATTCTGTCTAAAATTAGTTCTACAGACCAACTTATTCTATTAGACGAAAACGGAAAAAACTTTTCCAGCGTAGGATTTTCGGAAGAATTACAAAAGAAAATGAATTCGGGAATCAAAACCTTAGTATTTGTAATTGGCGGCCCTTATGGTTTTTCAGAAACGGTTTACGCCAAAGCTCAGGGGAAAATTTCGCTTTCAAAAATGACTTTCTCTCACCAAATGGTACGCTTATTTTTCATCGAACAATTGTATCGTGGATTTACCATTTTAAGAAATGAACCTTATCATCATCAGTAGCATAAAGCGGATTTTAAAAAATAAATTCTTTTGGAGAAATTGGATCTACACCATATGAATTAAATTCTCGAACTAAAATTTTATTTTGGATGTATTCTCCATAAGACATATTCTTGTCGAATAAAAATACAACCTCGGGAATTCTCTCAAATTTAATATTGTAAAAATCCTTTATTAATTCTGATTTTTTAACTTCTAAATTATCTGACAAAACTAAATCATTTCCTTTTCTAAAATGAAATACATAATATTTTTTTTCAGGTATTCCAATAGTGTAATACACTTTTGTAAAAGGAATAAATGCCATATTTTTCTTTATTGAATCAGCATACGAATAATAATTCTCTGCTTTTTCGTTTTTATGCGCTTTTTCTTTGCGTTTTTTATCTTGCAATTTCATCACTTCAGGAATGACCAATTTTAGAGGCAAACGCTTATCGATATTCAGAATCCAATTGGTGGTAATAATGCTGTTTTTCCTGTTTACTTCTGCCAAAGTGTCTTTCCCATTTACTCGAAAAAAAATATAAATTGGCGAGTGATCCTGCACATCACTAATTTCTGTAATATTCGATTTTGGAAGTAAAATATCTTCTTTATTTTTACAGGAAATTAAAAGCAAAACTATAATCAAACTAAAATATTTCATCTTTTAACAATTCAATTTTTCATATAATTTCACACATTCCACAGCTTCTTTTACATCATGAACTCTCAAAATTTGAGCTCCTTTAGTTAAAGCAATAGTATTTAAAAAAGTAGTTCCGTTCAAGGCTTCATCAGCACTAATTTCTAAGGTTTTATGAATCATTGACTTTCTGGAAATCCCTATTAATAAAGGTAATTCCAAGTTTTGAAACAACTCCAGTTTTTGCATTACTTCATAATTTTGCGTTATCGTTTTAGCAAAACCAAAACCGGGATCAATTATCAAATCATTGATTCCTAAACTTCGAGCCAGACTTATTTTTTCTGAAAAATAAAACAAAACTTCTTTCACTACATCTTCGTATTCAGTCATGGATTGCATGGTTTCAGGTGTGCCACGCATGTGCATCATAATGTAAGGAACATTATATTTGGCAATAACTTCAAGCATTTTATCATCGAGATTTCCTGCCGAAATATCATTAATCATAGCAGCTCCGTTTTCGATACAGACTCTTGCTACTTCACTTCTAAAAGTATCAATTGAAATTAAAATTTCAGGAAAATGCTTAACCAATAATTGTACAACAGGAACAATCCGGTTCAACTCCTCCTCTTCCGATACAAATTCGGCGCTGGGTTTACTCGAATAGGCTCCAATATCAATAAAAGTAGCTCCTTCGGCTAGCATTTTTTCGACTTTAGCTAAAATCTCATTTTCATTCGAATACCTTCCGCCATCAAAAAAAGAATTGGGCGTTATATTCAAAATCCCCATTACTTTAGGTTGAGATAAATCAATTAGCTGTCCTTTGCAGTTAATAGTCATTTTTTAATCTTTATTTTAAAGTTGAATCTTTTTAAAATTTATCCCTATTTTTGAGAAAATTTTAGACAAATATACATCAATAATGAAGAATACTTCTCAAGAATACGATAAGGTAATTGCAATTTGTCGTTCCTTATTCGCTAATAAAATGCAAGATTATGGCAGCGCATGGCGCATTTTAAGATTGCCTTCTTTAACCGATCAAATTTTTATCAAAGCACAAAGAATTCGAAGTTTACAAGAAAACGAAGTTCGAAAAGTAGACGAAGACGAATCGGGCGAATTCATCGGAATCATCAATTATTCGATTATGGCTTTAATCCAGTTGGAATTAGGTGTTGTTGACCAACCCGATTTAGATACTGCAAAAGCAACGCAATTATATGATGCCAAAGTAAAATTGACCAAAGATTTAATGGAAGCCAAAAACCATGATTACGGCGAAGCCTGGCGCGATATGCGTGTGAGTTCCTTGACCGATTTGATTTTGCAAAAACTACTTCGCGTAAAGCAAATTGAAGATAATAAAGGAAAAACTATAGTTTCTGAAGGAATTGATGCTAATTATCAGGACATGATTAATTACTCCATTTTCGCTTTAATTTTAATGGGTTTTGCCAATAACAAATAAGATTTATGAAGCAATTTATCACTCAATTTTCAAGGTTTTTTGTTGGTTTTTTATTTATAATCTCAGGATTAATAAAACTAAATGACCCTCTAGGTTTCTCATACAAACTAGCCGAATATTTCAGCGAAGCCGTTTTTAATCTGCCTTTTTTAACACCTTTTAGTTTTTATCTGGCCTTATTTTTAGTTATCGTAGAAGTACTGCTAGGAATCATGTTACTCATTGGTTACAAAACTAAATTCACAATTTGGAGCCTTTTGCTGATGATTGTATTTTTTACTTTCTTAACCTTTTATTCTGCTTATTATAATGTGGTAAAAGACTGTGGTTGTTTTGGAGACGCTTTGCACCTTACACCATGGCAATCATTCACTAAAGATGTTGTTTTACTGTTTTTTATTCTGATTTTATTCATAAACAAAAAGCTAATAAAGCCTTTGTTTTTTAATAGTGGATTTCAAAATGCCATTGTTTTTCTAGGATTAGCAGCCTGTATTTTTATGGCCTATTCTGTTTTAAATCACTTGCCAATAATTGATTTTAGACCGTACAAAGTAGGAACAAATATCCAAAAAGGAATGAAAATTCCCGAAGGAGCTCCAAAATCGGTAGTTGAAATGGTTTTTATTTATAAAGTAAATGGCGATAATCAGGAATTTACCGAAAAAGACTTGATGAATATCCCTGAAGGAGCTGAATTTGTGGACCGAAAAGACAAAGTAATTAGCGAAGGTTACGTTCCTCCTATCCATGATTTCACAATGACAAAAGACGGTTCCGACTATAAAGACGAATTACTACAAGAACCAAAACTATTAATGATTGTGACTTATGATTTGGCTATAGCCGAAGAATTAGGAATGCAAAAATTACAAAAATTAAACCAAGATGCTACTTCAAAAGGATACAAAGTAATTGGGATGACCAATTCGTCAGAGCAAGAAATCGAAAAAGCACAAAAAAAATACAATCTAAAATTTGACTTTTATACTTGCGATGCAATCGCTCTAAAAACAATAGAAAGAGCCAATCCAAGTATTGTAATTTTAGAAAAAGGAACTGTAAAACAAAAAGTGCATTACAACGACATACCAGATCTAAAGTTCTAAAAAAGAAAGCTCATAAGACTAAATTTAGGATTTATGAGCTTTTTTTGTGTTCTAAAAAAGCTAAAAAGTCTTCAAAAAAGCGTTTTTGGAGACTTATTTTAGATAGTATTTTTTAAATCCGAAAAAAATCAAACAAACTATTACGTTTTCTTTTGTGTTTTTATAACTCTTAAAGCAGTTTTTGTTATTTTAATAGCAATTCTATAAAAAACAACAATCAGGAAACAGCAATCAAATTGTTTATTTTAACTTTGTTACAATGAAAAAAACAGAAAAACTTATCGCTTTTTTACTTCTTTTAGTTACTATTTCGTGTACTAAATCGAATGCTCAAAAAACGGAGTTTTCCAAAGAAGCTTTAGCAGAAACTTTGTTGGATATTCAGGACAATCAAGTAGCATTCGAAACTATTTTATCTGAAAATAAAGGGAAAAATATAGTAATCGAAATTTGGGCTTCCTGGTGCGGTGATTGTGTAAAAGCAATGCCAAAAATAAAAGAATTACAAGCTGCTCACCCAGAAACCGCTTATGTTTTTATCTCAATGGATAAAACGGCTGACAAATGGAAAGCAGGAATTGAAAAACACCAATTAAAAGGAGCGCATTATATGGCTAACGACCAAATGGGTGGCGTTTTTGCGAAAGCAATGGATGTAAACTGGATTCCGAGATATATTATTATTGACAAAACAGGAAAAATTGCTTTATATCGCGCCATAGAAACGGATTTTGAAAAAATCAATGCGACTTTAAATCAATTAGAGAAACAATAAATTAAGACTAACAAAAAATAAAATTCAAATATAACACTACTAAAATGAGAAAAAAGATTGTAGCAGGAAACTGGAAAATGCACAAAAATGCAGCACAAACTAGCGAATTATTAAGTGAATTACTTGCAAAAGTACCTGCAAATACTACAGCACAAGTAATTGTTGCGCCTACATTTGTAAACTTGGCTGCAGCAGTAAATCAATTAAAAGGATCTAACATTAATGTTGCTGCACAAAACGTTCACCAAACTGAAAGTGGTGCTTTTACAGGAGAAATCTCTGCTGATATGTTAACTGGAGTTGGAGTAAACACTGTAATTTTAGGACACTCTGAGCGTAGAGCTATTTTTAACGAAACTGACGCTTTAATTGCTGATAAAGTAAATACAGCTTTAAAACATGATATGACTGTTATTTTTTGCTTCGGTGAAGAATTAAAAGACCGTCAATCAAACAATCATTTCAATATTGTTGAAAACCAATTGAAAGATGGTTTGTTCCAAATTGATGCTAAATCTTGGGATAAAGTGGTTTTAGCTTACGAACCAGTTTGGGCTATTGGAACAGGTGAAACTGCTTCGCCAGAACAAGCACAGGAAATGCACGAATTTATTAGAGAAACAGTTCTTAAAACTTTCGGAAAAGAAATTGCTGAGAATGTAACTATTCTTTACGGAGGTTCTGTAAAACCAGATAATGCTAAAGAAATTTTTGGAAAACCAGATGTAGACGGTGGTCTTATTGGTGGAGCTGCTTTAAAAGCAGATGATTTTGTTGCGATTGTAACAGCTATCTAAGAAAATATTTTTTATACTCTAAAAAGCGATAATTCATTTTATCGCTTTTTGTTTTTAATCAAATTAAACTTTTTTCAGCCTATAAGTTTAAGAATCCAAATCTTAAAAGAATGTTTGCTGAGTACATTGTGTTTACATTATTTATATTCGCACTTGGATTTAAACCAATAGCAAACTTTTTACTTACTTGAAAAAGGAATTTTGCCCTTATTGGTAACCCAATGGCACTATTTCCTCCTGCTTCTGAAGTATTACTTTGAATAATGTAACCTAAACCGATATAAGGTTCAAAGGAAATTCCTTTTGAAACTTTAATATCTCTCCCATATAATAAATCTAATGACATAAAACCTTGCAAATTCTGTATTTTATCATCTTTTTCAGTAATTCCAAAACCTAGATTATAATTTAACGAATATAGATTTTTATCATAATTTGAAACCAGTTCAATATTTGAACAAAATCCCTTAACTCCATTATTTTCCAAACCAGAATATATCCCAATTACTCCAGAATCAATTGATTTTATTTTCAGTTTAATCCTTTCTTGCGCTTGAAATTGCCAAACAAAAAATAGTGCTGTCAAAATGAATATTTTTCTCATTTCTGATTGTTGTTTTAAAATTAGAATAGTTACTGTTCTCTATTATAATCTTTAAATCCAAAAGTAAATCTTTTTCTTACCTGAAAAGAATATTAATATGAAATTTTGGTTAATTATTTTCAAAAACAGGAACAGAAATATAATTGCTAGAAACAGTTTAAATAATTGTTTATTGATAGCTCTATTTTTAACTTTTTCATAAAAGAGAAATACTACCTTTGCAAAAAATTAAATTAATATGTCAAATATTTATATCGCCTACCATTTTAGCATTGAACCAAAAGAATTGGGTTCTGAAATTTTAATTGCCGAATTAGGCGAACTTGCTTTCGAAAGTTTCACTGAAACTGAAAAAGGAATTTCAGCTTTTGTTCAAAAAGATTTATGGGACGAAATGATTCTGGAAAACGTAAATATTTTGCACTCAGAAGAATTTGAAATTGATTACAACTACGAAGAAATCGATCAGGTAAATTGGAACGAAGAATGGGAAAAGAACTTTGAGCCTATTGATGTAGATGGAAGATGTCATGTGAGAGCTCCATTTCACTCAAAAACGGATGCTGAATTTGATATTTTGATTGAACCAAAAATGAGTTTTGGTACAGGACATCATGAAACTACTCACATGATGATTCAGCATTTATTAGAAATAGATGTTACTGGATTAAAAACCTTAGATATGGGTTGCGGAACAGCAATTCTAGCCATTCTTGCCGAAATGAAAGGTGCTCAACCGATTGATGCCATTGACATTGACAACTGGTGCTATTTGAATTCTATTGAAAATGCCGAACGTAACAATTGCAAAAACATTACAGTTTATGAAGGTGATGCTTCTTTACTAAAAGGTAAAAAATACGATTTAATTATTGCTAACATCAACAGAAACATTTTATTGAACGATATGCAAACTTATGTGGATTGTTTGAATCCAAAAGGAACCTTATTATTAAGCGGTTTTTACACTGAAGATATTCCGTTTATTGATGCTTCTTGCACCGAAAAAGGCTTAACTTATGTTAAAAAATTCGAAAGAAACAACTGGGTTTCACTAAAATACGTAAATTAGTATTCTGTTTATTATCAAATAATTAAAGTACAAAAAAAAGAATGCAATGAGTACTAAAGAAAAAATTAGAGAAAGAGTAAGCGTACAAGAAGTCACAGCTAAAAACAACGAAATTATTGTCTACAATGATGATGTTAATACTTTTGACCATGTAATTGAAACCCTAATGCGTGTTTGCGAACATACTCCCGAACAAGCCGAACAATGTTCGTTAATTGTTCATTATAACGGAAAATGTACCGTTAAAACAGGGCCAATTACAAAATTAAAACTGCAATGCACACAGCTTTTAGAAGCGGGTTTAAGTGCCGAAATTATTTAATAAACTACAAAATTTACCCAATTTTTAAAGCATTCGTCACACGGCGAATGTTTTTTTTTTATGAAACTTTTTTTTACCATGAAGTTAGTTAAGAAAATTTAGACTTACAGTGTTCTTAAATTCCTTAATTAACTTCATGGTTTTAAACCTTTTTTTTTCAAACAATTAGCTGTGAAATCATTTTTTAATGAGGTAATTTATTTTTTAAAACTCCATATAAAAAGGTTCCAACCAAAGCTCCCAGAAGCACTAAGATAACACTGCTAACCCCTGCTCCTATCAATATAAATATAGGTCCTGGACAAGATCCAACTAAGGCCCATCCTAATCCAAAAATCAATCCGCCTAAAAGATAACGCGCTGTTGAATGTTCTTTATCAGGAATACTGATTGGAGTTCCTGAATAATTTTTTAAATGGTATCTTTTTATAATTTGAATTCCAATGATTCCCGTTAGAACAGCAACCATAATAATTCCGTACATGTGGAAGGATTGAAATTGAAACATCTCATAAATGCGATACCAGGAAACGGCTTCAGATTTGGTTAATACAATTCCGAAAACAAATCCAACTAATATAAACTTTACTAATTTCATATTTTATACAATTAAAGGTAAAATAAAATGAGCCATAATTAATCCTCCAATGAAAAACCCAATTACGGCTATTAGAGAAGGAAGTTGTAAATTACTCAATCCCGAAATGGCGTGTCCCGAAGTACATCCACCAGCATAACGCGATCCAAAACCAATTAAAATTCCGCCAATAATCAAAATTAAAATTGCCTTAGGTGATTCAAAAACCTGACTTGAAAACAAAGCATCCGGCATTAATTTCCCTTCAGGAGCATCAATGTTCATCATTTCAAGCTGCGCTATCGTTTCAGGATTTATTGACACATTAGAAGCATCACTCAAATAATGGGTAGCTACAAAACCACCCAGCATGGCCCCTGCCACTACCGCAAGATTCCATCGCTGTGATTTCCAATCAAAACTAAAAAAAGTTACTTTTTTTCCAGCTCCGGCTAGACTACACAATGTTCTTAAATTGGAAGACATTCCAAATGATTTTCCAAAATAAATTAAAATCAGCATGACTAAGCCGATTATAAAACCCGAAATATACCAAGACCAGGTATGATAAATCAATTCCATATTTTATTTTTTTGTCAAAGTTAAAAAGTAAGTTGCCAATGGAGTGTGAGAAATGTTACATAAGGCAAAAAAAAAACGCATTTTAAAAAAAAGTAAAAAACTAGCTTAAAATTTGAAGTTCTCAATATCTTTGTAAGACAACTAAAAGACTACTATTTCAAAATTAATTCATTTATGAAATCAAAATTAATACCTCATTTGCGTAAGTACATACAAGAAAACAAAAAACTACTAGTCTTTATCGTCTCTAAAAAAATAATTGTTGCCATAGTCTTACTATTTTTAAACAGTTCTTGTATAAGTACGAAATCAAGCCTGAAAAACGTTGATGATAATGCGCCAATTCCTAAACTTTCTAAAGCAAACACCTTTATCATTACCGAATACAGTAAAGACAAAAAATACGGTTACAATGAAAATTATCCTATCAATATTTTTTATTACAATACTAATAATGAGCAGCTAAACGAAGAGCGCTTTTTAAACGCCTTAGCTGGACCAAAAGGAGAAAAAATTACTTATACCAAATTAGAAACCTGCTGCCCTTTTCCTTCTAAAAGAACAGCCATGGGTGCTGGATTCCTTAACGTTTATGAAATTCGTTGGGAAGGTCAAAAAAAACCAATTATTTTATATCTAAATATTTACGAAAAAGGATATTTAAAATGTCCAGTAGGACTTTCGATTAAAAAGTAAAAAAACTATAAATTACAATATCGATATAGTAGTTAATTTTCTTCTTCGACACCAAAAAAAACAGAAAATCAAAACTCTAAATCGCAAATCATAACTACCTTTGCAATCTCTAAAAATCACCTATGAACATACACAATATTCCCCAAATTAAGCATACTGAAAGTGGTAATTTCTTTTTACTTTCTGGTCCATGTGCCATCGAAGGAGAAGAAATGGCAATGCGCATTGCCGAAAAATTAGTTGGTATTACCGATAAATTACAAATTCCTTACGTTTTTAAAGGTTCTTTCAAAAAAGCAAACCGTTCCCGAATTGATAGCTTTTCAGGAATTGGAGATGAAAAAGCATTGAAAATCCTTCGAAAAGTATCTGAAACCTTTCATATTCCTACTGTAACTGATATTCATACTAATGAAGATGCTGATATGGCAGCCCAATATGTAGATGTTTTACAAATTCCTGCTTTCCTAGTGCGTCAAACCGATTTAGTTGTGGCTGCTGCCAATACTGGAAAAACAGTTAACTTGAAAAAAGGACAATTTATGAGTCCTGAAAGCATGAAACACGCGGTACAAAAAGTATTGGATTGCAACAATCAAAACGTAATGGTTACCGATCGCGGAACGATGTTTGGTTACCAGGACATGATTGTCGATTTTAGAGGAATCCCTACTATGCAACAATATGCTTCAACGGTACTTGACGTTACGCATTCCTTACAACAGCCTAACCAAACAGCTGGTGTAACTGGTGGTCGCCCAGATATGATTGAAACCGTTGCCAAAGCAGGAATTGCAGTAGGTGTTGATGGAATTTTTATCGAAACTCACTTTGACCCTGCAAATGCAAAAAGCGATGGTGCTAATATGTTACACTTGGATCATTTTGAAGACTTAATGACCAAATTAGTCGCTATTAGAAAAACCATCAATACATTCTAATTTTAAACTTAAAAAAAAATTCGTGAAAAATTTATTCACTGCTGCTTGTGTGGCATTCCTATTCACAAACTGTCTTAGCGCTCAGGAAGACATAAAAATTCAAGATAAATATACGGCTCACAACAAAGGAAAATTCTTTGTTTCCTGGGGTGGAAATAGAGACAGTTATTCTAAATCGGATGTGACTTTTTCTGGAAAAGATTACAATTTTACGGTTGAAAACATGACTGCTCATGACAAACCAAAAGGCTGGCATGTAGATTATATTAATCCTGCTCGAATGACAATTCCACAAACTAATTTTCGCTTGGGTTATTTTATCAATGATCATTACAGTATTGCTATTGGTGTAGATCACATGAAATATGTAATGACACAAAATCAAATTGCAAATGTTACAGGAGAAGTAAATTTACCATTAACAGATGCTGGTTCTGTGCATAACGGAGTTTACAACAATACGCCTGTGGATTTTTCAGATGGGACATTTTTAAAATTCGAACATACTGACGGACTTAATTATGTTAATACAGAATTTTCCAGACATGATGATATCTCATCCTTATTTAAAATTAAAAACACCGATAAAATCCAGGTTAATCTAACCGAAGGTGTTGGAGTTGGTGTACTTTATCCAAGAACTAACACCACTTTATTAGGCAAAGAACGTCACGATGATTTTCATGTTTCTGGATTTGGTACTTCGGTAAAAGCAGGTTTAAACCTTACTTTCTTTAAGCATTTTTACATTCAAGGCGAATTAAAAGGAGGTTACATCAACATGCAAGACATTCGTACCACACAAAGTACCGATGACAAAGCAGCTCAGGATTTTTTCTTTTTCCAAAGAATTATTGCTTTTGGAGGAATCTTTAAAATATAAATAGATTTTAACTTTAAATTATTGTAAAGAGGTTTGTTATTCAACAAACCTCTTTACGTTTTTTAAACTTTATATTAATTATCTCATAAAATAAAAGTGTATTTTATGTTTTAATCTCTAAAATATTTTATTTTTGTTTAAAAATTCTCCCCAAGTCTTTTTTTAACCTATTTATTGTTCTAATACTATATTATACTTTTTAGTAATAATTTATGACCAAAAATAGAGAAACTGACTTAGCGTACGATTATGATGTTTTCAATAACTTTGAAGAATTTTTCGATATATCGCACGACCTATTTTGCATAGTGGGATACGATGGCTATTTTAAAAAAATCAATCCTGCTGTATGTAAACTTTTAGAATACACTAACGAAGAGTTACTTTCAAAACCCATCAATCATTTTGTTTACCATAAAGATAAAGAAAAGACCAGTTTAGCCAGAAATGAACTAAAAAGTCAAATTCCTTTGTTTGATTTTGAAAACAGATACCTAACTAAAAGCGGAAAAATTGTTTGGCTTTTATGGACTTCTATACCCGTTGATGAAGAAAAAATAATCTATGCTGTTGCAAAAAACATTAGTTCTAAAAAAGAATTAGAAGAGGAACGAAAACTACATTTAAAAAGACTTACTGAAATCAATAATCAGTTCAAACAACTAAGCTATTCTACAGCACATGATTTAAGATCTCCTGTAAACAATATGCTCGCTATTTTTGAATTGATGGATACTACTGATATCAAGAATAAAGAAACTTTAGAATTTATCAATATTCTGAAAAGCACAACAAATACCTTAAAAGAAAATTTAAACGAATACATCAAGCTTTTAAATTCTAAAAATGAAACTGATTCGCAACTAGAAGAAATTGATTTGAATAACTGCCTAAACGAAGTTTTAATTTCAATCAATTCGTTAATAGAAAATTCGAAAGCGACAATCAACATAGATTTTTCGGAGGTTCAAAAAATCAATTTCAACAAATCGTATTTAAAGAGTATCTTTTTAAATTTGATTACAAACGCCATAAAATATGTCAAGCCAAACACCTTGGCACAGATATCCATTCGTTCAGAAAGAAACAATAATAGCAACCAATTGATTATTTCGGATAACGGAGTTGGATTTGACTTGGAAAAAGTAAAAGGAAAAGTTTTTGGTTTACACCAAACCTTCAGCGACAATATTGACAGCAACGGAATAGGTCTTTATCTGGTACACAACCACGTTAATAATCTAGGAGGACATATTACGCTGGAAAGTCAAATTAACAAAGGAGCAAGCTTTATAATCACTTTTAAAGATTAAATGAATTATTAGTTTAAAATCAAATCATAAACCTGATTGGCTATTTCCAATTCTTCATTGGTAGGCACAACCAAAATTTTAGCTTTAGAGTTTGCAGTATTTATTCCCCGAATGTCATTCGAACGAATTTCATTTTTTGTTTCGTCTAATTCCAATCCTAAAAACTCCATATCAGCACACACTGCTTTTCTAATATAAGCAGAGTTCTCTCCTATTCCAGCTGTAAAAATGATAGCGTCAATTCCGTTTAAAACTGCTGCATAAGAACCAATGTATTTTTTAATGCGATACACATTCATATCAAGAGCCAATCTGCAATTAGTATCTCCATTTTCAGCATTCGCCTGAATATCTCTTAAATCACTATGACCTGTTAGTCCCAGCATCCCGCTTTGTTTTTGCAAAACGGTATTTACTTCACTCAATTGATACCCTAAAGTATTCACCATATAAAAAATAACCGACTGGTCGATATCTCCGCTTCGGGTTCCCATAATTAGTCCGTTCATAGGACCAAAACCCATACTATGATCAATGCTTTTTCCATCTTTTACCGCAGTAATGCTACAGCCATTTCCCAAGTGTATGGTAATAATTTTGCTGCTTTTCTCTAGGAAATCAATTGCTTTTTCGGAAACATACTTATGAGACGTTCCATGAAAACCGTAGGCTCTGATTTTGTTTTCTGTCAGTAAATAATTTGGAATAGCATATCGATACGCCACTTCAGGCATGGTTTGATGAAAAGCCGTATCAAAAACCGCCACTTGTTTAGCCGAAGAAAAGACATCTTCAGCAACAATAATCCCTTCTAAATTAGCCGGATTATGCAAAGGCGCCAATTCGAAAAGCTGTTTAATTTTTTCTTTTATTGCTTCAGTTATTAAAACAGTATTTGAAAAACTAGCGCCACCATGAACCACTCTATGCCCAACAGCTTCAATTTCTTGTGTACTTTTAATTACACCAATACTTTGATCTAGCAATAGCTTCGAAATTTTCTCTAATCCTATTTTATGATTTGGAATAGGCAGGATTTCTTCTAAAGAATCCTTACTCGTTTTATACGTTAAATTTGAAGTTTCTAAACCTATTCGATCAATCATTCCGCTACAAATTACTTCTTTTGAAGGCATGTCGATTAATTGGTATTTTATAGATGAACTCCCTGAATTTATAATAACTATTTTCATTTACATTTCATTAAAAGATTAAAAATTACAACCCTTGCGCCTGAATAGCTGTAATTACAACTGTGTTAATAATATCATCTACTGTACAGCCACGACTTAAATCGTTTACAGGTTTATTTAAGCCTTGCAACATTGGTCCAATGGCTAATGCTCCCGTTTCCCGCTGAACTGCCTTATACGTATTATTTCCTGTGTTTAAATCAGGAAAGATAAGCACACTCGCCTGTCCTGCCACTTCAGAGTTAGGCATTTTGCTTTTTCCTACCTGCATATCCACTGCTGCATCGTATTGAATAGGTCCTTCTATTTTTAAATCGGGACGTTTTATTTTTACAATTTCGGTTGCTGCCCGCACCTTTTCTACTTCATCTCCTTTTCCGGATGAACCTGATGAGTAAGACAACATCGCCACTTTAGGTTCTATTCCAAAAGCCAAACTTGAATCAGCGGAAGAAATCGCAATTTCAGCCAACTGTTCCGCAGTAGGATTTGGATTAATAGCACAATCTCCAAAAACAGAAACCCTATCTTCCAGACACATGAAAAAGATAGACGAAACCACACTCGAATTGGGTTTTGTTTTAATAAATTGCAAAGCCGGCAAAATAGTATGCTGCGTAGTATGTGCCGCTCCCGAAACCATTCCGTCCGCATGGCCTTTATACACCATCATGGTTCCAAAATAAGACACATCTTCCATTAAATCTTTGGCCATAGCCATAGAAACATTCTTATTTTTTCGAAGTTCGTAGTAGGTATTTACATAATCATCATAATATTCAGATTCGATAGGAACAATAATATTTACTTTCGAAAAATCATAAGCAATTCCTAATTCGGCTACTTTGCTTTCAATTTGTTTTCTATTTCCAATAACCGAAATATCAACTACATCCATTGCTAACAATCGAGAAGTGGCAATAATGATTCGGTCATCATCACCTTCAGGTAAAACAATATGTT
>NCET01000319.1 GCA_002280815.1 Flavobacteriales bacterium 32-34-25
AAAGGCTTCTTCCATTGCCTTAAATTTATGTGATATTAAATCCATGTCTTTGCTAATCTTCTGGCTGGTTATCTTGGCATAAATCTGTGTAGTTGAAATATTTTTATGCCCCATCATTTTGCTAAGGCTTTCCAATGGGACACCCTCTGTTAAAAACATCGTTCCAAATGTATGCCTTGCTGTGTGAAAGGTCACTTTTTGTTCTGTAACAATCTTTAATTCCTGAATAAGCTTGTCTATATGACTGTTACAAATTTTGTTTGTAGGAACGGGGAAAATAGAATCATTTCTGGTAGTACCTTTGTATTTTTCAATAATTCGTTTGGGTATCTCCATAAGTCTTACATTAGAAGCAACATCAGATTTTTGTCTTCGGCTTATAATCCAATCGTGACCATCAAAAAAGGATTGTATATTAGTCCTTTTAAGTTGTTTAATATCGATATAAGATAACCCTGTGAAACAGCTGAATACAAAAAGATCCTTTACAAGTTCATAATGTTGTTTTGAAGGATTGTGTAATAAAAGGGATTCTACGTGTTCTTTAAGTAGATAACTACGGTCATTTTCTTTCATAGAGATTTCATAATCTTCAAAAGGATTTATCCTGATAAGACTATTCTTGACAGCTATTTCTGCAACACGATAGAGTGGCATCGTATATACCCAAACAGTATTATGTTTGCATTCTTTGTCTATTCTAAGGAAGAAATCAAATTCCCTAATAAAATCACAGGTCAATTCCCGAAACGCCATATCATCACGATGATACCTGCTTTTTATAAATTCTGCGACGTGGTTATAGACAATTTTGTATTTGTAGTAGGTGCTTTTGGAGCGTTCTCCTTTATCCACCATTTTTCCAAAATCCTCATTGTTCTTTTTAAATACTTTCAGTAAGGAATCGTCCATAACACCAACACCGAGAAATGCGAGTTTTAGCTTTTCTGCCGTGACAAAACCCTCCTGTTTCAGCATATCTTCATAAATAGTGTCGATACGTCCCCGTATGTTATCCAATTTTTGGTTAATGCTCAATGCTTTGACACTTTTGCCCTCAACTCTTCCATACTTTAAATCCCAATTATTGGAGTTAATTTCTAACTTTGTTCCCAAAGTCTTAGCTGCTCCATCAATGGTAATGCGTGCCATAATGGGAGCGTTACCGTTCTTTTTCGGTTCATTCTTTTTCAGATAGAAAAGCAGTTTGAACGTAGATTTTTTCGTCTGTTCCATAACTCAAATGTTTAATGTTTAAAATTAAATTACTTTGAGTTACAAGGGAATGTAAAAAAGAGTGCAAAACACTGAAATATAATTAGTTAAACTCTATAGTTACCTTTATCAATCGGTAACGAATTAGTAACCTAACTTTGTGTTTTCACGACCAAAACGTATCAGACACCGAGTTCCAAACTAAGACTACTCTTTTAGAAAGCATTGTATAGCAACGGTTTTAATCGTTTTGCTTACTTTTGCTTTTTACTAATCTTTTTTAAAAAAAATAAGTCCTTTTTTAAATTTTTATTTTATTTTATTCTTGGTTCTAATTTTGTTTTTGGAACTAGCCACTCCGAATTTTATTGGACAATATGACACGAGACCCAATCAATTATTCATAGAATATTTAATTTATCCTAAAGAAGTAATTCAGCTACTGTACAAAGGCTATCTAGTGTCAATTATTGCAACATTTATATTTATTACTGCTTTTGTTTATATCCTAATAAAATTTAGAAAAAATCTTTTCGGAATAGAAACTTCTGTTTATAAGACTAAATTGATTTTATTTCCTGTTATTGCCTTTCTTTTGTTCTTTGGGGCTCGTTCCAGTCTCACTTCAAAACGTCCTATAAATGCGAGTAATGCTGTATTTTCTACAGACCAATTAACAAATTGTTTAGGCTTAAATTCATTTTACACTGTAGGTTTTGCAGTTTATTCTATGAAGAATGAAGGAAATTCAGATAAGATGTATGGAAAAATGAATCCTATTGAAGCGATTTCTAGAGTGAAAAAATATATGAATGTTGCTGAAAGTGATTTTATCAATAAAGAATTGCCGTTACTTCATCAGGTATATTCGGATAGTTTGGTTGATAAACCATACAATATAGTGATTATACTTGAAGAAAGTTTAGGTGCTGAATATGTTGGTAGTCTTGGAGGGTTGCCATTAACACCTGAATTTGATAAACTGACTAAAGAAGGTTTGTTGTTTACTAATTTGTTTTGCACCGGAACACGAAGTGTACGTGGAATCGAAGCTGTTGTAACGGGATTTTTACCTTCTCCATCAGAAAGCGTAGTAAAATTAAACAATTCTCAAACTGATTTTTATACTATTGCCAGCTTACTGAAAACAAAAGGATATGATACCAGTTTTATATATGGAGGAATGGCTAATTTTGATAATATGGGATCATTTTTTAACGGCAATGGTTTTGATACAATAATTGATGAAGGAAATTTTGTTTCAAAAGAAAGTGCTTATCATTCTACTTGGGGTTGGTCAGACGAAGATGTGATGAAAAAAGCCAATACCTATTTTACTTCTTTAAAAGAGAAGCCTTTCGTCTCATTGATTTTTTCTTCTTCAAATCACGAACCTTTTGAATATCCCGAAGGAAGAATCAAATTATATGACAAGCAAAAGAATACTGTAAATAATGCAATGAAATATGCCGATTATTCCATTGGAAAGTTTTTTGAAATGGCCAAAAAGGAAGCTTATTATAAAAACACCATTTTTATCGTCATAGCAGATCATAACACCAGAACCTATGGAAAGCATTTAGTTCCAATACATAAGTTTCATATTCCTGCATTAATCATTGGTCCAAATTTTCCTAAAGGAGAGAAATACACTAAATTGTGTAGTCAAATTGATATTCAACCTACTGTTTTAAGTAAAATTGGAATGAACGTTATTACACCTATGCCTGGAAGAAATTTATTTTTGTTGCCAGAAAGTACAAAAGGACGTGCTATAATGCAATTTCACGATGTAAATGCTTTTAGAGTTGATAATCAGGTAATCATAATGCAACCTTATAAAGAACCCTTGCAATTTAAAATTGAAAATGACACCGTTTTAACTCCAGTTTCTTTAGACAAAGAATTAGCTAAAGACGCATTGGCTCACGTAATTACTGCCTCCTATCTGTATAAACAACGAAAATATAATTTAAAAATTCCAAATTGAAATTAAGCAAATTATAATAAATTTTATTTAGTAATTATTTACTGAATGCCTTCTGTACTGGAAAATAACAATTTCGAAGTGTTTTAAAGCATACTATTTTTACATTTGTTAAATAAATAAATTATTGAATGCCAAAACCACAAAGAATAAAAAAGAAAAAGATTGCAAAGAAAAAACCAATTACAGCATACGCTGTGATTCGTATTATATTGATAACATTAGTTTGTTCTATCTTGATTCTAGGAATAGTGGCAAGAATTATGCACTATTTTAATTTTCATCTCAAATAATTATTAACAATAAAATAAAAATTACTACTTTTACACCAGTGAAATTTGTAAACATCATATTATCAACCTTGTGCAGATATGAAAGTGGATCGTTCTGTATATGGTAAAACCGAATTCGCTTCAAGCCACGATAATCATTCTCACGATAATCAAAAAGATTTATGTTCCCCATTTTGCATTTGCAATTGTTGCGGTTCACAAATTACAAGTTTTTCAGAATTTGTAATTATTGACTTTCCAATACCATCCAATGGTATTAAAACACAATTACCTACATACAAATACGTTTTTGCTTCCAATTTCTTCGGAAGTATTTGGCAACCACCTCAAATAGCATAATGATGCCCGAGTAATTTCGGGTTAGAAAATTGTGACTTTTTCACAAATAATGGCAAATATTCTATTTGCTCATTTCTAATTCATTATATATTTTCAATGTTAGACAAAATCATACAATTTAGTATAAAGAACAAGTTCATTATACTCTTATTTACCCTTGTACTTATAGCTTGGGGAAGCTATTCTATTAAAAATTTACCGCTAGATGCCTTGCCAGATGTTACCAATAATCAAGTGCAAATTATTACTACTGCACCAACATTGGCAAGTCAGGAAGTAGAACAATTAATTACCTATCCACTCGAACAGGCTGTAAAAACTATTCCAAAAGTAATCGAATTGAGAAGTATCTCTCGTTTCGGATTGTCTGTGGTAACTGTTGTCTTTAAAGACGATGTAGATATTTTTTGGGCAAGAGAGCAAATTTTTCAGCGCTTAAAGCAAGCCGAAGAAAACATTCCTAAATATGCAGGCTCTCCAGAATTAGGACCTATTTCTACAGGTCTAGGAGAAATATACCAATACGATGTATATGCTAAAAAAGGCTATGAAGATAAATACGATGCCGTAAAATTACGAACTATTCAAGATTGGATTATCACTCCACAATTACAGGGTGTTGAAGGTGTTGCCGAAGTCAGTACTTGGGGAGGAAAATTAAAACAATACGAAGTGGCTATTAATCCGAATAAACTAAATAGTTTAGGAATAACCATTACCGATATTTTTGAGGCACTCGAAAAAAACAATCAAAATACAGGTGGTGCTTATATTGAAAAAGACCAATACTCTTATTTCATTCGTGGTGTCGGTATGGCTACAGGCATCAAAGATTTAGAAAACATAGTGGTTGCAAATAAAAACGGAGCACCTATTTTAGTTCGAAATGTAGCCGAAGTTCGAGAAGGTGTAGCACTGCGTTATGGGGCATCTACTAAAGACGGAAAAGGAGAAATTGTATGTGGAATGGCTCTTATGCTAAAAGGAGAAAATTCAAGTGCAGTTGTCAATAGAGTAAAAGAAAAAATGGATCAGATTAACAAAACTCTTCCAGAGGGAGTGGTTGCTGAAGCTTTTATTGATAGAGGAAAATTAGTAGATAGTGCCATAGGAACTGTTACTAAAAACCTATTGGAAGGTGCATTAATAGTAATATTTGTATTGATCTTATTTCTTGGAAATCTTCGTGCAGGACTAATTGTAGCATCTGTAATTCCATTATCAATGCTTTTCGCTGTGATTTTGATGAATACCTTTGGAGTAAGCGGAAATCTAATGAGTTTAGGAGCAATCGATTTTGGAATTATTGTCGATGGTGCGGTTATAATTGTCGAAGCAACAATGCATCATTTGCAAAAACTCAAAAGAAAAAAAGATTTAACCCAATCTGAAATGGATGAAGAGGTATATCAATCGGCTTCCAAAATTAGAAACAGTGCCGCTTTTGGCGAAATAATTATCCTAATAGTGTATTTACCAATCCTGGCATTAGTTGGCACAGAAGGTAAAATGTTCCGACCAATGGCAATGACAGTAGGATTTGCAGTAATAGGTGCATTTGTTATGTCTTTAACCTATGTACCAATGATGAGCGCAATGTTCTTATCCAAAAATACAGAACACAAAACCAATTTTAGTGATAGAATGATGGCTTGGTTCGAGGGAATATATACCCCGTTTTTAGAAAAAGCATTGCGTTTCAAAAAAGCAGTTTTGGCTATTTCATTAGGTCTATTTGTATTGGCACTAGTAATTTTTCAAAATATGGGTGGAGAATTCATTCCAACAATTGAAGAAGGAGATTTAGCCTTAAATGCTACAATTATGACAGGAAGTTCGCTTTCGCAAATGGTAAAAACAACCACAGAATATGAAAAAATTCTAAAAGCTAAATTTCCCGAAATTAAAACAATAGTAACCAAAATTGGTAGTGGTGAAATTCCAACGGATCCAATGCCTATAGAAAGTGGGGATATGATTATTGTACTTAAAGACAAAAGTGAATGGACAGGTGATTACGACAATTGGGAAGATTTAGCCAATGCAATGAAAGAAGAAATGGAAGCCATTCCGGGTGCTAATATTGAAGTTTCACAACCAATTCAAATGCGATTCAACGAGTTAATGACCGGAAGCCGAAGTGATATAGCCATTAAAATTTTTGGTGATGATTTAGAAATTTTAGATACTAAAGCCAAAGAATTGATTGCTAAAGTCAATAATATTGAAGGTATTGGCGATTTAAAAGCAGATAAAGTAACAGGCTTACCGCAAATTACTGTAAAATACGATTACAATAAAATTGCATTATATGGTTTGAATATTACCGATATCAACCAAATCATCCGTTCCTCATTTGCAGGAGAAAGCGCAGGTAAAATCTATGAAGAAAGCAAACGATTTGATGTAGTGGTGAGAATGGATGCAGCTAGCCGAACAGATATTACAGAT